>JAOUEG010000015.1 GCA_029858845.1 Chloroflexota bacterium
CCGATCCCTGCGAATCGATGAAGTCGACGCCCTGGCAGTCGAGGACGACGGCGCTGACGGGTGGGTCCGCCGAGACGGCGATCTCACGGATGCGGTCCCCGAGGGCGTCGGACGTGACGAAGAACAAGCCGCCGTCGAGGCGCAGGGCAAGGATCCCGGGGAACTGCTCGAGGTCCGGCTCCGTTCCGATCTCGCGGAAGACGTGGGTCCCGGGGATCCGGCCGAGGGTCGGCATCCGTGGCGTCGCGGCGACATAGACGATCCACAGAAGCGACAACGCGACGCCGATCACGATCCCGGCCAGGACACCCGCGGAGAGGACGCCGAGGAGCGCCGCGATGGCGATCCAGAAATCGAACCGCTTGACTCGCCGCAGCCGGCGCATCTCCGGCAGATCGATCATGCCTGAGATGACGGCATCGATGATCACCGCGCCGAGCACCGCCTTGGGAAGGATCGAGAACAGGGGCGCGAAGGCGATCAGGGTGATGACAACGATCCCACCCGTCGTCAGCGATGCGACTGCGCTCTTGGCGCCCGAGTTGTCGCTCAGAGAACTCGCGGACAGGCTGGTCGAGACCGGTATGCCCTGGACCAAGCCGGCTCCGAGGTTCGCCATGCCCTCGGCGACGATCTCCTGGTTGATGTCGATCCGGTAGCCGTGCTTCGTGGCGAAGTACCGTGCGTCGCCGGCCGTCTGGGAGAAGCCGATCGCGACGATCCCTATGGCCGCAACGACCACGGTCACCAGGTTGTCCGACACGAGCTGGAGGTCGGGGATCATGGGCATGGGCAGGCCCCGTGGCACATCACCGACGAGAGCGATGCCGGCCGACCCGAGGTCGAGTACGGCCGATGCCACGAGCCCGCCGGCGACCACCGCGAGCGCTCCCGGAACGCCGGGCACGAACCGCTTGAGCACGTAGAGCGTGGCCAGCGCGACGACCCCGACCAACAGCGTGGGCGCATGGGCGTCGCCCACGCTCCGGAGCCAAGACCCGAACTCCTGCCATACGTTCGCGCCGCTGGCTGACGTGCCGGTGAGCTTCGACAGCTCGCCGACCGTAACGTCGATCGCGGCGCCGAACAGGAAACCGGTGATCACGGCCTTCGACATGAACTGCGAGATCCACCCCATCCGGAGGATCGACATCAGGAGGAAGAGCAGCCCGGCGACCACGGCGACCGCCGCCACCAGGGCCGTGGCTGCTCCTCCCGCGGCGACGCCCGCCACGGCCACGGCGCTGCCGGCAAGTGCGGCGAGCGACGAGCTCGGTCCGGTGGAGAGCTGTCGGGACGTGCCGAAGAGGGCGTACAGGATGCCGCCGGCCGCCGCCGCGTAGAGCCCATTCTCGATCGGGACGCCCGCGATGCCCGCGTAGCCGAGCGCCTTGGGGATCACCAGGGCGGCGACCGTGATCCCGGCGATGACGTCCGGGCGGATCCAGGTCCGATCGTAGGTCCGCCCCCAGTCGAGGATCGGCACCAGGCGAGCGATCCGCCCACGGTCGCTGACGGGTCCGTGCGTAGCCATCGGGACGTGAGCCTCCCTGTCGTCCAATGGGGGCCCGCGGTCGCGACCCGGACTGGGACGTCCGCTGTGCAACGAACCGCAGGCATGGGCACATGCCCCGACAAGGATATGGGCGGGGCCACCGTCCTACTCACCCGAATCGGGCGATGTGGTCTTCCGCGCGCGTGGTCTAATTTGAGGCGCACGCTGGCGCGCGACGGGTGCCCTCGGGTTCCGGTCAACGCACTGAGCGACCGGCGTGCTCGGAGCCACGTCCAGCGCTCCGCCGGCGAATCCGGAAGCAGCAGGAGGTCATCAGTGACACTCGGACCGCTCGAGTACATCGTCATCGGCTTCGACGGCAACCAGTTCGACGGCAGCATCGCCCGCGAGATCGAGAAGGTCGTCGAGAGGAAGATCATCCGCCTCGTCGACGTCGTCTTCGTGGCGCGGGACGCCAACGGCGACGCCCTCATCATCGAGCTTGACGCCAAGGACGATCCGCGCTTTGCGCCCTTCGCGTCACTCCTCTCCGACAGGATGGCGTTGTTCACCCCCGAGGATCTCGAGATGATCGCGTCGTCGCTACCGCCGGACACCGCGGGCCTGGCCATGCTCTTCGAGCATCGCTGGGCAGAGGACATCAAGGACGCGTTGGCCGCCGCGGGCGGCTTCCTGGTGGACCGGGTGGTCGTGGCGCCCGAGGTCCTTGCCGAGGTGAGCGCGGAACTGGAAGGCGCGGCGGCCTCTGCCTGAACCGACCGACCTGCACCCCACGATCCAAGACGGAGGACGCGAACCATGATGATGCGACGACGCGGGAGGCCCCTAGTCCGGGCTGCAGCGACGACGGCGGTGGTGGCGGGCACGGCTGGCGCCGTTCGACACCATCAGGAGCAGAAGTACGCCAACCAGGCGGCCCAGCAGCAGGCGGTCTACGAGCAGGGCGTGGCTGATGCCCAGGCCACGGCTGCGCCGGCGCCGGCTCCGGTCGAGGCACCTGTCGGCGGGATCGACATGGAGCAGCTGAAGCAGCTCGGCGACCTGCATGCGGCAGGAGTCCTCGATGACGCCGAGTTTGCGGCCGCGAAGGCCAAGATCCTCGGCACTGCCTGACGAGCGCCCGGCCCACCACCATCACGATCACGGAGGGAGACACACATGAAGAATCCACCCATCCTTGTCTCGGTCATCGGCTTCTTCGCCGCGTTGGCCGGCCTCGCCTGGATCTTCCTGGGCCTGCGCGTCATCGGCTTCGACTGGTTCGGGGTCCTCGGCGACGTCCAGGCCTTCGAAATGGCCAGTATCTGGGGCTGGCTCGCCGTCGGCGGCGGGATCCTCTGGCTGGCGGGAGCTCTTGGGCTCTGGGCCATGCAGCCCTGGGCCTGGCTCCTCACGATCGTCGTCGCCGGGATCACGCTCTTCGAGGCATTCCTGTGGATGATCGAGTTCCCGGGAACCGGCATCGGACTCGGTATGTCCATCATGCCGCTGCTCATCATCCTGTACATGAACTCTGCCAGCGTGAAGGCCGCTTTCGGTCTCACGGATCCGCCCCCGACCATGTGACCGCGGTCCGGGTGAGTGTCTCGATGACGATCCATGCCGTCCGCTTCGCGGGCGGCATGTGTTCGAGTGGGAGAGGCATCACCTGTCCCGGCTATCGACTTGAACGTGGCCCAAGGGAGGCCACGGAAAGGAACGCACCATGACGGAGAGATCGCTCGACGAACTCGGGCCGATCGACTACCTGGTCGTCGAGTTCCCGAAGGGAGCCCAGAACTTCACCGGCGAGGCCGCCACGGAGTTGGTCAGGCTCCACGACGCCGGGATCATCCGGGTCCTGGACCTGGTGATCATCGCCAAGGCGGAGGACGGTTCGGTCATGGCCCAGGAACTCGCCGATCTGGGCGAGCTCGGGGAGCTGGCCAGGATCGAGGTCCAGCTTGCCGAGACCCTGGCGGAGGAAGACATCACGCATTTCGGTGCTGCCATGGATCCTGGCAGTATCGCCGGCGTGCTCGTCTACGAGAACCTGTGGGCGGCGCCGTTCGGATCCGCCGTCCGTCACGCTGGCGGACAGTTGATCGCCAGCGGGCGGATCCCCGTCCAGGCGCTCATCGCCGCCGTCGAGGCCGACGAGGCGCTCGCGGCAGAAGGAGTCTGACATGCCTCTCAGGCCATCCCGCGTCGGACGTGCCGGCGTGATCGGCGCTCCGGTCGCCAAGGCCGCCGTCGTCGGCGCCGCGGTCGGGCCGGGTCCCTCACCAGTCGCCAAGGCTGCCGTCGTCGGCGCCGCGGTCGGGCCGGGTCCCTTACCAGTCGCCAAGGCCGCCGTCGTCGGCGCCGCGGTGACCCCAGGTCGCCGCCGCCGGTTCTAGTTCGCCTGCTCGCGGAGTCGTTGGGGCCGAGCGAGCATGCCCGCCCCTCGCTGGGTGGCCGTCTTCGCGCGCCACCGATCGTGTCGGGCCTTTTGCGCTCTCGCCAGGCCGACCTTGATGGCTGGCCCTTGACGACGTGCGCTCGCGAGCAACGGGCGCCCGTGCGGTCAGCGAGAATGCGCTCACCATGTGCCGACTCGGCGACCCGCCCCTTCCCGTCAGTCGCCCCCGAGTGAGGACGTCCACGTCACGCAACGGCAAACCATGCTCGCGACCCACGGTCCCCGGGCAGACAGCCGGACGAGCCGGATGATGATCCCTGAGCGTATCGGCGTGCGATCGACGGGTGACCGCCGTGGCTAGCACATTGCAGGACATGCTGGCCCTCAGCGTGGTCATCGCCCTCGGGTTCCTGCTCGCCGTCGCCTTCTACGAGTCGATGTCGACGCGCGACGTTCTCGTCCGGCGCACGACTCGGTTGGCGCGCCGGATCACCCACCGTCGCTGGGCCCGCGCTCTTGTCTACGCCGCGACCGTCTTCGTCGGGATCCCGCTGCTCGTCCTGCTGTGGACGCTCGCCCTCGAGATCGGCCTCATCTTCGTTGGGTCGATCGACCGGCTCGGGAACGTGGGGGTCGTGGCTGCTGCGATCGTCGCCGCGGCGCGCATCCTCGCCTACATCCGGGAGAAGACCTCACACGAGCTGGCCAAGGCCATCCCGCTTGCCCTCGCCTTCGTCCTTCTCACCGGGGGCACGCTCCACGTCGAGGAGAACCTGACGCGGATCCTCGAGCGCCCGGACGATCAGTCGTTGACGAATGAGATGGTGGCCTTCCTCCTGGGCCTCGAGATCGCCTTGCGCCTGCTGACCGACACATCCCGCACCGTACTCGCCTCCATTCGCGAGCGCCGTGGAGTCGAATCCGATCTCGGTGTCTGGCGGACGCTGTGGGTCGCCGTGCGTCGTCCGATCACCCCTGTCATCCAAGGCAACCCCACGGTCGAACCTGACGAGGTGCCGGGCTAGGTCCGGCCTTCCGTTCGTCGGGCGATATCGGGGGGCGCCGGGTATGCATGACCGGCGATCCCGGCGGCGCGGACCCGTCCCTTGGATCTGAGCCTGCACTAGATACCCCGCTCGACCGGGACCGATCCGGAATCGGCCGCGGCCTCGAATGCCCGGAAGTCACGGTCGTTCCGGTCGGCGTACGTGACCGCGAATGCGGCGACAGCCTGGTCGAAGACGTCTCGGCCGCCGAGATACCCGTCGATCGCGAGGGCGCTGCCCGACCTCGCATGGGCGCGCGCGAGCGCCTCGGCGCAGAGCGAGGCGTATCGGGCCAGTCTCTCAGCGTCCATCTTCGCGACGTCGGCGCTGGCCTTCCAGTCATTCAGCTGGCGAACGTAGAAGTCGACCTCCCTTCCCTGCGCCTTCGTGAACCGGGACCAGCCCAGGAAGATGTCGCTGGTGGCCTGCATGACGCGCTGCCCGACCACGACACGGTCGCCCTGGTTGGTGAACCGGTCGGCGACGGTATAGCGCTCGAGGACGGAATGATCCGCTTCCTTGATCTGAAGGAACAGTGGGTCCCGGTGACGCGTTCCGATGAGGAGCACCACGTAGGCCAACGTGCCCACCGATCCGACGCCCACGACCTTGCGGGCGAGGTCGGTGAAGTGATAGTGACGGAGGAGCGGCAGGAGATCCCGCGACAGGGTGTCGACGTAGCGACGGAAGAAGTCGCGGATGCTCTCCGCCGTCTCGGGCGTGATGTCCGCTCGCATGATGAGCGGGGGCTCCTCCCGGATGCGCCATCGCCCATCGACCTGCTCCGCCAGTCGGGTAAGGGCCCCGGCGTTCGTCTTGCGGTCCTGGACCCGTTGTATGCGCTGGTCGACGCGCCTGCGCCCGGCTTTGCCGGCCCGCTTCCGCTCCGCCTCGAGAAGGCCCTCGAAATCGACGCCGGAATACCACACGTCGAGGAAGGTCATGTCGGCGAGCGCCGCCATGCGCTCGCGGTAGGTGCGGGCCGCCTTCGCCGCCAGCGCCTTCCCGTCGGCTCGCTTGAGGCCGACGTCGTCGGCCGCGATGACCAGGCTCGTAGCGAGGCGCATGACGTCCCATTCGAAGGGCGCCGGGTGCGTTTCATCGAAGTCGTTGACATCGAAGGCCAATCGGCGTTCCGGGGTCGCGAACACGCCGAAATTCGAGAGATGCGCATCGCCGCAGCTCTGGACGTAGATCCCGCTGGACGGGGCTCGCGCCAGGTCCGCCGCCATGATGAGGGCAGCCCCGCGGTAGAAAGCGAACGGCGACGCCAGCATGCGGCCATGGCGGATCGGGACAAGTTCGGGCACCCTCGTCGCCGACTGCTCCAGGAGGAGCGCCACCGGGTCGGGACGCTTCGGGGAAGCCGCCCAATCCGCGAGCGACTCTCGGGGGGTCACGTCCCGCAGCGATCGGCCCCAGTCACGCAACTCCTTCGGGGTGGATCCCTCGGGGTCCAGCCTGATCGCTCGGGGGGGCCTGACATCGACGGCCGGCGCGGTCCGTGGGCCGCAACTCCTGGTTCGAGCGGCGGGTCGCTCCGACCGCTGGGTCGCGTCCGTCGTGGCACGCTCGCGTCGCGGCATCACCGGCACCTCCCTCGGTTGCGGCTGAAGACACGCCTGGGCGAGTCACGTCGGCGCGCCCGGTCCGGCCACGGACGATGATGACAGGATGACCGCTGCTGCGGGCGCCTGCCTGCCGGAGCACGGAGCACGGAGCACGGAGCACGGAGCACGGAGCACCGAGCACGGAGCCGGAGGCGGAGGCGGACCCCGCCTAGTCCTCCAGCAGCGCCGCAAGTTCCGCGGAGGCGGACCCCGCCTAGTCCTCCAGCAGCGCCGCAAGTTCCGCGGAGAACGCCCGCACGACCTCGATCTGGCCCTCGAGCGCAGCCGACATCCGCGCCGCTGCCTCGTGGCCGCGCGGTGTCAGGAAGACGGTGATTCCGCGGCGATCGCCGGCTACGCGTCCGTAGGCGCGCTCGACAAGGCCGAGCTCTTCGAGGCGATCGAGCAGCTTCGTGGTGCCGCCACTCGTGAGAGCCCCGCTTGCCTGGAGGTCTCGTGGTCGGAGGGGCCCGCGAAGGCTGAGCTCGCAGACCGCGAGCACGTGGGCGTTGGTGACGACGTCCTGTTCCGTGAACTGCTTGGCGAGCGCCTGGTGCGTCCGGTGCCCGAACGCGCCCAGCAAGACCAGGATCTGCTGGGCGCGGTCCGGACGGTCATCGTGGGACTTCGGTCCGCTGTCCACGACGGCGGTCTCGGTGGCCCCTGAAGATCGCATCGTGTTCAAGGTGGCCGACCGACGGGGATCGCTCCAGACCGCCCGGCGGCCCAGGCGTTAGGAGCGGCCGAATGCGGCCTTGACGTTCGGGCGCATGAAGTACCACAGGATCACGGCCGAGATCACGAGGTTCGTGATGGCCGCGATGCCGATCGTGGAATCGAATCCTTGGGTGACCGCGGCGATCGCGTCCACGACGATCCGGATGCCCAGGACGACGACGGCCAGCATCCATGCCCAGCCCGCAAGGGTGAACATACCGCCGGCGACGATGATGGAGAGGGCTCCCCCGATGATCGACGCCCAGCCGCTGATGCCGGCGGCATCCGTGGCCGAGGCCAGGCCGAAGCTCGTGATCTCAAGCGCCTCGGTACCGACGAGGATCTGGAACACACCCGTGACAGCCAACACGATCGCGATGATCGTGATCCCGATAGGCCGTTCGCCCATGAGCTACCTCCCTTGCAATTCCGTCCATGGAGCTGCGCCCTGCAACCTGGGCGGGGCGGGCCCGAACGCAGGCGAGTCTACCAGTCTGAGTCACAGAGAGCGCGAGGAGGTAGCACACTGACACAGGCATCTGTCCTGGCAAGGGGGCCCGGGATCCACGAGGTCGCTCCCAGCGAGAAGAGAACTCCTACGTCGGCTGATCCCGTCCGTCTCGCCGGCGCCGATGCCCCCGCCGGTCGCCGACCGGCCTACGTTCCACGGTAGCCGGACACCTGCTCCCGGCCGGCGAAGAACCCAACGCCCCAGGTTCCCAGATCCAGGAGGAACGCCAGGGCCAGGAACACGATGTTCAGGACGTCGAGTCCGTTGGGCTGGACGAAGGCATAGATGAGCGTGGTCCACGGGAAGAAGAGGAATCCGCCCAGCAGCAGCACGTCGGACCCGAATGCGGCCGACCAGCTGGCCTGGTCGTTCCACCAGCCCACAAGGATCGCGAAGCGCGGCAGGATCGCGCCGAATATCGCCATCATCAGTCAGGTCTCCCATGTGCCA
This sequence comes from Chloroflexota bacterium, assembly GCA_029858845.1. Taxonomy (GTDB): domain Bacteria; phylum Chloroflexota; class Limnocylindria; order Limnocylindrales; family CSP1-4; genus SPCO01. Next base: position 8,231 of record JAOUEG010000015.1, read on the forward strand.
CGGCAACCGGCGCTCGCCGGAGACGCCCGTCATCGTAGCGCGGGGTCGAACTCAGTACTCGCCCTTGATCACGAAGAACGAACCGCGGATGGTCCCGGCCAGCTTCGACCTCTGGCGCGCGAACTTGAAGCGCGAAGCGAGTTCGGCCGGTACCTCCATGCCGTCGGACAGCTTGAACCCGACCGCCCGTTTCCCGGCGTCGTCGAGCGTGTACAGCACGTTGACCGACAGGCCGCTCTCGTAGAAGACGTAGGCCCAGCGGATGTTCTCGACCTGGAAGCTCGTCGCCTCGAGCGGGCGGGACGCGATGACGAGGTCGCGCTCCTCCTTGAGGACGCGGTGGACGTAGTCGATCGTCTCCTTCGCCTCGCTCGCGGGTTCCACGCTGAAGTCGTGGTCGTACTTGTTCTTGAAGTAGCGGGCCTCGTTCGCCCGCAGCCCGGCGAGCGCGGTCGCCACCGGTGAGGACCCCAGGCCGACGGTCGAGACGTTGGTGAAATCCACGATAGAGCCCACGAGATGCTCCTCTGTGCGAACGCGATCAGGCTGCGGCAGCGGGGTTGGCACAGTCGCAGCCATGCCGTGGCGGGCAGCCCTGCCGCCACCGATGACGCCGATCGTGCGGTCGGGTTCCTCTCTTCTCGTTGAGCATATGCTCTTCAGATGCACGGTTCGCCGACGATCGAGCTTGACCCGGCCCATCTGGCCCAGCCGTTCCCCGCGGAGTTCAGCTGGGGCTTCGCCGCCTCCGCCTATCAGATCGAGGGGGCAGCGGCCGAAGATGGCCGGGGACCGTCGATCTGGGACACCTTCGCTCGCCGGCCGGGCGCCATCGCTGACGGTAGCACCGGGGACGTCGCCTGCGACCACTACCACCGCTACCCGGAGGATGTGCGGCTGATGGCCGATCTGGGCGCTCGTGCCTATCGGTTCAGCATCAGCTGGTCGCGGGTACTGCCCCTCGGAACCGGCGCCGTCAACCAGCCCGGTCTCGACTTCTACCGGCGTCTCGTCGATGCGCTGCTCAACGCAGGTGTCGAGCCGCTGATCAACCTCTTCCACTGGGACCTGCCGCAGGCACTGCAGGACCTCGGCGGATTCGCCGACCCTCGGGTCGTGGACTGGTTCACCGACTACGCAGCGTTACTCGCCTCGACGCTGGGAGACCGCGTCAGGGATTGGATGACCTTCAACGAGCCGGCCGTCTTCGCCTTCCTCGGCCATGCCGACGGCATCCACGCTCCGGGGTTGCGTGACTGGCCGACCGCGATCCGGGTGGCTGACAACCAACTCCGCGCTCATGCCCGCTCCGTCCAGGCCATCCGCGCCTTGGTCCCTGACGCGAGGATCGGCATGGCGATCGACGTCAACCAGGTCGCGCCGGCGACCGGCTCGGAGCACGATCGGCTCGCCGCCGAAAGGTGGAGCTCCGCTCGCGACGCATGGTTCCTCGATCCGCTGTTCGGGCGTGGCTATCCGGCATTGGGGCTCGACGCCCACCGCGAGGCGGGCCACCTCGAAGGCGTGGATCTCGCCGAGCCGCCCGCGGGCGATCTTGACTACCTGGGACTGAACTACTACCGGCGCGACTCGGTCCGCGCCAGGTCGGAGCGGGCATTCGACTGGGAGATCGGCGCCCTGCCGGGGTCGGAGCAGACGCAGATGGAGTGGCACGTCGCGTCCGACGGCCTGCGCGACGTCCTGCTCGAGCTCACCCAGCGGTACGGGCCGCCGGAGATCGTGATCACCGAAAACGGCGCCGCATACCCGGATCGCGTCGATGAGGACGGGCGGGTCCGCGACGTGGACCGCCTGGGCTACCTGGCCCGCCACGTCGCGGCGGCCTCCGACGCGCTGCGCGCCGGGGTGCCGCTCACCGGGTACTACGTCTGGTCGCTACTCGACAACTACGAGTGGAGCCTTGGCTACACGCGGCGCTTCGGCCTGGTCCATGTCGACTTCGGGAGCCAGCGCCGCACGCCCAAGGACAGCGCCGCCTGGTATCGGCGACTCACTACCCGACGGTAGATTGTCGCCCGCTGGGCTCCAGCTCCGGGCCGCGGGGGCATCGCTCCGGGATCCTGACGCTCTAGACCCGTGTCATGAGCCCGTGGCCGCGCGGATGGAGCCCGGCGATCTCCACGGGTAGCCGGCCGACACACGGCGCCTCGCCCAGCAGTGCGGCCGCGAGCGCCTCCATCGACGGCGGCAGGATGCCGTAGCTGCAGACGTGGGTCCGGGCGGACGGGTAGGCCAGCAGGTCCCACGGCGTGCGCAGGGCGATGGTCACGGCCGGCGTGCCAGTCGACAGGACCGCCGCGACCAGCGCTGCCTGTGCCGGCTGGAGGTGTGCCGCGTAGGTCCCGACGATGACCAGACCGTACCCGGCAAGCCGCGCACCGAGACCGGACAGGTCGGACGCCCGCGGCATCGCGGGAAGGAGGATCTCGTCCACGCCGGGGATCCGGCGGCGGAGCGCCGACGCCAGGGTCGGCGTCACCGTCGATGACGTGTCGGCCGGCGTCAGGTCGGCGGGCAACGAATGGACGACCGCGATCCGAGCGTCGGCGGCGGGCCGCAACGGCAACAGCCGATCGTCGTTCCGCACGAGCGTGAGCGACCGCCGGGCCAGCTCGGCCGCGAGGGCCTGGTGGTTCGCGCACCCGACGACGTCCAGCGGCGGCGGCTCGAACCCACCCAGCCAGTGGCGCAGCTCGCCCAGCCGGCGTGTTGCGGCGGCGTCATCGTCGACATCGATGAGGCCTCGCTGCTGCGCCTGGGTGAGACCCTCCGCCAGCCGTGCCAGCGCTCGTTCGTCGGGCGTCCCGAGCAGCAAGTCCTCACCGGCCCGGAGCGCGGTGATGGCATTGGCGACCTGGGCGGAACCCTGGGCCAGGGCGCGCATGTCCAGGGCATCGGTGATGGTCGCACCCTGGAACTGCAGCTGCCCGCGTAGCAGATCGCGCACGACCGCGGCCGACAGGCTGGACGGCAGGCCGTCGTCCTGCCCGGCCAGCGCGACATGGCCGGTCATGACCATCCGCGCGCCCGCTGCCAGCGCCGCCCGAAACGGGACCAGCTCCCGGCCGGCCAGCGCGGCACCCGTTCGGGATACCCGGGGCAGCTCGTGGTGCGGATCCACTGCCGTGTCGCCCGCCCCCGGGAAGTGCTTGGCCGTCGCTGCCACGCCCTCGCCTTGCAGGCCACGAACGGTCGCCGCGGCGAGGCGACCGACCGCCTCGGCATCGTCGCCGAAGCTGCGGATCCCGAGCGCCGGGTTGGCAGGATCACTGGCCACGTCGCACACCGGCGCATAGTTCACGTTCACGCCCAGGGCGCGCAACTCGCGCGCCGTCGCCCCGGCGACGCGCCGGGCCAGGCCCTCGTCGCCGGTCGCCCCGAGCGCCATCGCGCCCGCGAACGGCGTCGTTGCATCGCCCAGGCCCACCAGCTGGCCGCCCTCCTGGTCGGCAGCGACCAGCAACGGTGGTGATCCGGCGGGACGTGCCGCCTGGATGGCGGCGGTCAACCCGCGGACCTGGGGCGGATCGACCACGTTATGGACCCGGAACAGCGTGACGCCTGCCGCTCCCCGTTCGCCGAGCAGCCGCGCCGCCGACGGCGGAAGTTCGTTGCCCGTGAAGGCGATCAGCAGGCGAGCCAGGGTCACTTGACGGAGCCGGCCAGGATCCCTCGCACGAACGCCCGCTGGAGCAGCAGGAACACGAGCAGCGGCACGATCATGGTCAGGAACGCGCCCGCAGTGAGTAGGTGCCATGCGCCGCCGTAGGCACCGAGCAGATTGAACAGCGCCGTCGGCATGACGCGGACGTCTGCCCCCGGCCCGAGGAAGACGAGGGCAACCAGCAGGTCGTTCCAGACCCACAGGAATTGGAAGATCGCGAACGCGCCGAGTGCCGGGATCGAGAGTGGCAGCACGATCCGAATGAACGTCTGGAACGCGGACGCGCCGTCGATCGCCGCGGACTCGAACAGGTCGCGCGGCAGCTGCGACATGAAGTTGTAGAGCAGGAAGATCGCGAGCGGCAGCCCGAAGGCGGTGTGGGCCAACCAGATCCCGACGAACGTGCCGTACAGGGACAGGCCGCTGTAGAGCTTGAGGATGGGGATCAGCGCCATCTGGATCGGCACGACGAGCAGCGCCACGACGATGATGAACAGGATGCCCCGGCCACGGAATGGGATCCAGGCGAAGGCATACGCGGCGAACGCGGCGATCGTGATCGGGATGACCGTGGCCGGGATGGTCACGATCAGGCTATTCAGGAAGGCCTCACCCATGCCGTTCGACCCGATGACCTGCTCGTAGTTCTGCAGCGTCCACCCCTGTTCGAAGGGGTTGATCAGGGCCGTCCACCAGCCGGTCTGCGTGATCAGCTGGGGGTCCCGGAAGGAGCTGACGAACAGGCCCGCCGTGGGCACGGTCCACAGGAGGCAGATGACGACGACGGAGATGCGCAGCGGGAGGCTGTGGAGCATCGGCGCCCGCCAGAACCTGGTGCGCTCCTTGGAAGCCGGTGCGATCGGCTCGGCAGGTGCAGCCATCACATCGCCGCCTGACGTCGGAAGTTGCGCAGGTTGAGGACCATCACCGGCAGCACGGCGATGAACAGGACGGTCGCCAGCGCTGCGGCGCGACCATCGTTGAAGAACTGGAACATCTCCGCGAACATCCGCACCGCGACCACGTCGTCGTGGTTCCGCCCCCCGCTGATCGACATGACGATGTCGAAGATCTTGAGCGTGACGATCGCGACCGTCGTGGTCACCGTCACGATCGTGCCGCGGATCATCGGCACGATCACCTTGACGAACAGCTGGCGCTCCGAGGCACCGTCGAGCCTGGCCGCCTCGATGATCTCTGTCGACACCCCCTTGATGGCCGCCGAGAACACGACCATGGCGAAGCCCGTCTGGAGCCAGATCAGGATCATCATCTGCGACGGCAGGTTGATGGGGAACTGTGTGGCCCACGGGATCGGCTCACCACCGAATGCCGTCCAGACGGCGTTCAGGAGCCCGTACTGGGGCTGGCTCGGCGGCTGCCAGGCGTAGACGAACTTCCAGATGACGGTCGCGCCCACCAACGAGATGGCAAGCGGCATGAAGACGAAGATCTTCGCCAGTGACTCGCGCCGGATGCGGTCGAAAAGGGCAGCCGACAGCAGGCCGAGCCCCACGCTGCCTGACGTCGCGATCAGGAGCCACAGGATGTTGTTGCGCAGGATCTCCAGGAATGGCGGCGTGGCGAGGCTCGCCCAGTTGGCGAGCGTGAAGGCGCCTTCCCCGTCCTGGAAGCTCCCGATCACGGTGACGACCGCCGGATAGACGAGGTAGATCCCGAGCAGCGCCACGGCCGGCGTGATGAAGACCAATGGAAGGATGCGGTCACGAACCTGCGGTCGCAGGCGCTCGATCAACGAGCTCACGCCCGTGAACAAGAGCCAGATCCCGCCGACCCCCACGAGCATCGCGATCGCCGCGAGCAGGAGCTTCGCGAAGAATTGGTCGCCCTGCCCGTTTCGCAATGCCTCGGCGCCCGCGGCATTGCCGAGCATGTCGTAGATCGACGCGAGCAGCTTCTGCCCGCCCTCCTTGTCGATCAGGACGGTGACGCCGATGGCCGCCAGGACCAGGCCCACCAGGCTGCCGACCAGCACCGTGCGCGACGTGCCGTACGAGCCAGATCCCTGGGTTCGGTCGACCGCCACCTCGCTCCTCCGTTGGACGTTGCCGGGATGGTAGCGGGGCGCCCACCGGTGGTGTGGCGCCCCGTGGTCTAGCTACGTGACGATGTGCCCGTTACTTGGGCCAACTGTCATCGATGGCCTGCAGCACCGTATCGGTGTTCGTCCCGTTGGCGTTGGCCCAGTCGGAGACGCCGGTCCAGAAGCTGCCCTGGCCGACTTCCGGGGGCATCAGGTCCGAGGCGTCGAAACCGATGGCGGTCGCGGCGCTGGCGATGTCGTTCGCGACCTTGAGCTTGTAGTTGTCGGCGTACCACTCGACCGGCACCCTGACATTCGGCGACAGGACGCCGACGCTCGTGATCCAGCCTTTGAGGCCCTCGGGCGTCGCCAGGAACTCCGCGAACGCGCGGACCTCGGGGCGGTCATTGAGGACCATGAACGAGTCGGCGGAACCCTCGGCACCCTTGAAGGTGTCGCTGATCGTCGGGAACGGGAAGATCCCGATGTCGCCGTCGTCGCCGATGGTGTACTTCGAGTCAGTGCCGCTGGTTCGGCGATCCGGGAAGAAGTCCGGGCCGTACCAGACGGGGATCTTCTGCATCCAGCAACCGGGGTTCGCCGTGTCGTCCGTGAACATCGGATCCATGACGGTCTTCATGTCGGCGTTCACGATGGCCGGGCCACCGCCGTCAACGTAGCCGTCCTTGAACAGGAGCGAGCCGACACGATCGAACGCTGCCTTGATCTTGGGGTCGGTGAACTTGATCTTGCCGCTGATCCAGTCGTTGGTGACCTGCGGATCTTCGGTCTTGAGGAGGACCTCCTCGACCCAGTCCGTCAGCTGCCACCCGGTCGCCGTGCCGGGACCGCCAGCGCTGGCGCAGAACGGACTGCTGCCGTCAGCGACGATCTTGTCGGACAGCGCGACGAGCTCGTCCCACGTCTTGGGTACGGTGTAGCCCTTGGCCGCGAAGGCCTTCACCGGGTACCAGATCATCGACTTGACGTCGGCCTTGGTCGGGATGCTCCAGATGCGGTCGCCGTCGCTGGTGAGGCCGATCGTCGAGGGGAAGTCGGCCATGAGCTTCGCCGCGTCCATGAAGGTGGCGACGTCGACGACCTTGCCGTCATTCGCGTACGCGAGCACGCCGGTCGGCTGCGCCAGCGCCGCCATGTCGGGCGGGCTGCCGCCCTCGATCCGGGTCTTGAGCACGGTCTCGTGGCTCGAGCCGATGCTGTCGACCTGGACCGCGATGCCGGTCGCCTTCTGGAAGTCGGCGATCGCGTTGGCGAAGCCTTCGCCCTCGCCGCCGGTCCACTGGGTCTGGATCGAGACCTTCTTGCCCTCGTACGGCTTGTCGGCGCCCAGTGCCGCGTCCAGCTCCGTGTAGCCGGTCGGGACCGCGGGCAGGTTGAGTTCGGCCGGCGCCTCGGACTCGGCCGGCGCCTCGGACTCGGCCGGTGCGCTCGCCTCGGCGGATGCGCTGGCGCCCGGCGTTGCGGCGGCCGATGAGGCCGGTGACGGCGAGGTGCTGGACGAGCCGCACGCAACGACCAGCATCATGACTACGACCGCGAGAACGGTCGGCATCGTGAGTCGTTTGATCATGGTTTCTCCTCCTGCGAATGCGCCACGACGGCGGGCGAATAGTGGCCAGCTGGGTAGCCCCAACAGTAGCCGACCGCGGCAAGCGGATTCCCTGTGGGTTATCGCTCGCCCACCCCCTCTCGCTCAGGCGGGACGATTCCGCTGTCTGCGAGCCGGACCGGCGGCGAGGCCGCATGTCCGGGGGCGGGAAGCAAGCGGATCGATCCGGGACGGGATGGCATGTCGTGGTTCGGGTTCATCGGACCAGCGCCAGGCCCAGCTGCTGCTCCATGAGCAGCGCCGAGGCGCCAAGCACGACGACGTCGTCGTGGACGTTCCCGAACTCGATCTGCGTGTCCTGCGCGAGCATCGGCAGGACGCTTGCGCGGGCGAAGTGCCGGACCTCGCTGAGCCAGGCGTCGCCGAAGGCGGCGACCGGACCCACCAGCAGGACGTGGCGGACATTGAGGACGCCGGTCATCCAGCCCACCGCGATACCGAGCTCTCGCGCGGCATCGAGGACGATCCGCCGGATGCCCGGGACGCCCGCATGGAG
>JAOUEG010000224.1 GCA_029858845.1 Chloroflexota bacterium
CCTGCAGCACCGGGTAGTCGCGGGACGCCAGGGCGTCCACCGTTAGGGTCCCGAGTCCCGGCCAGTTGAACACGACCTCGGCGGTGATCGCGCCGGCGATGACATAGCCGAGCTGGATGGCCACGACCGTGACCGCCGGCAGGATCGCGTTGGGCAGCGCGTGCCGGCGAAGGACGTGCGAATCCGCGAGCCCCTTCGCGCGGGCGGTCGTGACGTAGTCGTCCGACAGTGTCTCGATGATGGACGAGCGCATCAGGATCGAGTAGAGCCCGATGAGGCCGAGCGATACCGTGGCCAGCGGCAGGACGAAGTGCCACGCGAAGTCGAGCAACTGGTCGAGGAAGCTGGTGTACGTGGCCCCGATGGTGAACATGCCGCTGGTTGGGAACCAGCCGAGGGTTCGCGAGAAGACCAGGAGCAGGAGCATACCCAGCACGAAATAGGGCATCGAGTAGAGGATGAGCGAGAGGCCATTGCCGACGTAGTCCACGGGTCCGCCGCGTCGCCAGCCCGCGTACGCACCGAGCGTCAATCCGACGACGACGGCGATGACCTCGCCGACGCCGAACAGGATGACCGTCGGCCAGACTCGGTCGCCGATGACCTCGGAGACCGGTTGGCCGCGGTACTTGAATGACAGGCCGAAGTCGCCCTGAGCGAGCGACCCCAGGTAGCTGACGAACTGATCAGGGAAGACCGGCTTGTCCAAGCCCCACTTGGCCCGGAGCTCCAGCTTGACCTGAGCCGAGATGTTCGGGTTCCTGGTGATCACGCGATCCGGCGAGCCCGGCATCATCCGGAACAGCAGGAAGTTGAGGATGACGATGAAGAAGATCGTGAACGCGGCCTGGACCAGACGACGACCCAGGTAACGCGAGCCCATCGGACTGCGATCTCGTCAGCGTGATCCGGCGCGGAGGGCCGCGAGATCGCGGCCCTCCGTCAGGGTCGAGGCGCGGGCGGCGGCCCCTCCTGTCACTCTTCCTCCGCTGCCGCGGTACGTCGCCGCATCACCACGACGACGGCCGCGATGACCACCACCAGAGCGCCGAGACCGAGCACGATCGGCAGGGTGTTGTCACCGCTGTCCGTGGGCGGGCTGGAGCCGTCACCGGACGCCGCCGGTGTCGGTGCGGACGTTGGAGCGTCCGCGCTCGGCTCGGGCGTCGCGGTGACCGCTGGCTGGAGCAGCGTATACCCGAGCGGACCGTAGCCGAACAGTGGCACGCCATTGGACAGCGGCTGGTTCTGCCAGCCGGAGAACCGGTCTGTCCGATAGGCGTCGAGCTGCGCGTCATAGAACAGGATGTGATAGGGGGCCTCGTCGTAGATGAGGTCCTGCATCTGGTCCATGATCGGCTTGCGCTCTTCGCTGGTCGTGGCGAGATTCTGCTGCTCGAACAGTGCGTCGTACGCCGGGTTGCAGTACAGGCTGTCGCTCGAGTTGCCGATCTCGTCGCACTTGAAGATGCCCAGCAGCGAGTTCGGGTCGACGTCGCCGCCCCAACCCCAGATGAACAGGTCGAAGTCCGCCGTGTACCCCTCTCCGGCCTCGGGCGAGAGCATCAGGTCGATCAGGGTGTCCGAGTCGTACTGCTGGCCGTTGACGGTGACGCCGAGCTGGCCGAACCACTCGGTGATGAACTCGGCGGACTGGGGATACGTGGACTCCGAGTCCGGGAACACGAGATCAAGGACGATCGGGTTGCCTTCCTTGTCCAGCCGCTGACCGGCGTCGTTGGTCGTATAGCCGGCGTCCTCCAACTTCTGCGCAGCCACGGCGATGTCGAACGTGCGCGGGGTGGCCGGCTCCTTGTGCCAGGCCGTCTGGAATGGCGGGACCTGGGTCGTGCCCGGGTCGCCGTAGCCGCCGAGGACACGATCCACGAGCAACGGCTTGTCGATGGCGTAGCCGAGCGCATCGCGGAACGCGGCGTCGGCGAGCGCGGGGGTGGACGGGCCGCCACCCTCGATCGTCTTGCCCGTGGTGCCGTAGGCGTTGAAGCCAAGCTCGGTGAAGCCGTTCGCCGTCCCGGCCACCGTGACGATGTCCGGATGCCCGGCGAGGGCGTCGAACTGCTGCGCGTTCACTCCGCGTGCGTAATCGAGCTCACCGTTCTGCAGCGCCTGGACCATCGTGTCCGCAGCATTGGCGAAGATCTGGATGACGACCTCGTTGGCTGCCCCCTCCTGGCCGATGTAGTTCGGGTTCTTGTCGAACCGGATGAACTGGCCTGTCTGCCACTCCTGGGCCAGATACGGGCCGGACCCGACGACCGGGGGCTCGTTCTGATAGTCGCCGATGGTCTCGATCGTCTGCGATTCCCAGATGTGCTTGGGCAGGATCGGCAGATACCCCTTGAGCAGGCGCTCGTTGGGGCGTTCGAGCGTGATGACGAACGTCTGCGGGTCCGGTGCCGCGACGGACACGACCCCCGTATCCGTGACATAGGGATCGAGGTAGCCGAGCCCGAGCGTCGTATCGGCGGCCGCGGCGTCAAGAACGAGCTGGTAGGTCCAGCGCGCGTCCTCCGACGTGGCCGGCGTTCCGTCGGACCAGAGCTTGCCCTCGGGGATCTTGAACGTCCATGTCAGGCCGTCCGCGGACGGCTCCCACGATTCTGCGTACCCGGGGACCGGCTCGAGGTTGGCGCCGTACCCGACCAGCAGCTCGTAGTTGAGCGTGAACACCTCGAATCCGACGACGAGCGCCGTTGCGAATGGGTTCATCGAATCGAGGTCCTGGGTGGTGCCCACGCGGAGCACCGGTTCGGCCGCGGCGGCGGGGGCCGCAGACGGCAACAAGAGCGCAGCCGTCAGGACTCCGGCTCCCAGGACACGCGCCATGCGGGCACGCAGGGATGATCGCATCGGGTCTCCTCCTCACGGGCCTTGCCGCCCGAGTGGCGCGTACGTTGGCACACCCGGAGGGTCGTGCGCAACACAGGCGCACAGCATGCGCCGGTCGGGGCACCGAGATCGGCCACGACGTCGGCGGCGAGTCCTCCGGCCGACTCGCGGCAGGCGCACCCGGGAGGCCGTCGATCCACTCCTCGACGGCGAGGATCCGTCGATCGCTAGAGGGACGAAGGATCGGCCCCGGGATGTCCCGGCCGGCGATCGCGCGCCCAGGCCGAGGGTGGTTTCCGGACGGCCGGCGTGACCGTCGGGTCGCCGGCCGCGGACACCAGCCGGTCCAGGGCCACGCGCTGGATCGCGGCGACACTCATGACATCCGTGATCCGGCCGTCGAGGGTCATGGCCAAGGCGTCGTCGAACGGTACCCATCGGACCTCGAGGGACTCGGTCGGGTCGGGATCCGGCGAACCCAGCGTCAGGCCGGTCGCAAGGAACAAGACGGCGCGCTCATCGGAGATCGAGTTGGACAGGTCCACCCGCGCCAGTTCGTACCAGTGCACAGCCTCTGCCCCGGTCTCCTCGCGCAACTCGCGCCTGGCCCCGGCGAGTGGGTCCTCCCCGTCAGGGATCCCGCCTTCCGGGATCTCCCACGAGTACGCGTCCAGCGTGTAGCGGTGCTGGCCGACGAGCGCAACGCGGTCCTCGTCGTCGAGGGCGACCACGCCGGCCGCGACGTTGGCGAAATGGACGACCCCGTAGACCCCGGGGCTGCCGTCCGGCCGGCTGACGTCGTCATGCCAGACGGTGATCCAGGCGTTCTCATAGGCCACGCGTCTGGTGTGCCGCACGAATCGACCATCCACGAGTCCATCGTCGCACGACGCGGACCAGACCGTCCTTCCCGTCGCGGGCAGGCCGTAGACTCCCGGCGTGGACGACCCCCGCCCTGCGAGCGAGCCGAGCTTCGACGTCCAGGTCGAATGGGACGTCCGGATCCCCGCCCGCGACTTCGTCGAACTCTCGGCGAACATCTGGCGCCCCGTCACCAGGGACGCCGCAACACGCGTCCCGGCGATCCTCGAGATGAT
>JAOUEG010000016.1 GCA_029858845.1 Chloroflexota bacterium
CACGCCGACCGCCAAGCCGGCACCGACGTCCGACCGTTACGCCCTGCTGGTCGCGTGTCCGGACAAGCCGCGCTGTTGGATCTACGTCGTCCGACGCGGTGACAACCTGTACAGCATCGCCAACTACTTCGGCGTCCCACTCGACGACGTATATGCGATGAACCCGACGGTCCGAACGACGGGCCTGCGCGCCGGGATGGAGTTGCGGCTGCCGCCGCCAACGCGCTAGTCCCCGCCGAACGCCTGCGCGTCCGACGCGCCGGGGCAGTCGCATCCGCCCTGAGCCGGGCGGCCCGGTCGCGTCCGGACGTGACGTACTCGGGCCGCCCGCCAGCGCGCGGCCGCCCTCCGTGGCCGCCCGCCCCGCTCCGCCGGGATGACCCCGTCCACGCCGAACGGGTCGACGCTCCCGGCGCGGCCGTCTCCCGACCCGGTGCCGGTCCCGCTGGGTCCACAGTCGGTGCGATTTCGCCATTGACCTTTGCCGCGGGCACGCTAGAATGCGTCGAAGTGGTCCAAAGTGGTGGAAAGTGGGGAACAGCGATGGGACGCTGTCGACCGCACCGACGGGGCCAGGCCCAGGCAGTCCAAGGAGCCGCAGCGAGTGTTCACCGGCGAGTACCGGCACACGGTGGACGACAAGGGGCGGATCGCCGTCCCCGCGAAGTTCCGCGTCCAATTGGGCGCCGGAGCCGTCGTGTCGCGCTGGCTTGATGCATGCCTGGCGATCCACACCCGGGCCGGCTGGGACGATCTGGCGGCCAAGGTGGCGGCCCTGCCCATCACGGACCAGGCGTCGCGCCGCTTCCAGCGATTCGTCTTCGCCGGCGCCGCCGAGGTCGAGCTGGACCGGCAGGGTCGGATCCTGCTGCCGGCATTCCTGCGCGAATCCATCGCTCTCGCTGACGAGGCGGTGATCGTCGGATCGCGCGACCACGCCGAGATCTGGGTCCCGACCACCTGGGCGACGTACGGCCAGGAGCTCGAGGATCCCCAGGAGCTAGCCCAGGCCTTCCAGGGGCTCGGTATCTAGCTCGCACCACATGCGCATCCAGGGTCCGCTCGGGATCCGATCGACGAGGGTGGAGGAGAAATGGAGGTCGGGCACATCCCGGTCATGGCGGAGGAGGTCATGTCGATGCTCGCGCCTGCCCCGGGGGGCCTCCATATCGACGCCACTCTCGGCGGCGGTGGGCACACCGAGCGGATCCTGGAGGCGACCCACCCTGATGGTCGCCTCCTCGGCCTCGACGCCGACGGGGCGGCCATCGCCAGAGTCGATCGCCGCCTTCAGCCCCGGTACGGGGATCGCCTCATCCTGCGTCGGGCGAACTTCCGTGAACTGGCCACGATCGCTCCGGCCGCTGGATTCGGCGCGGTCGACGGCGCGCTGTTCGACCTGGGCCTGTCGAGCTTCCAGCTCGCGGACACTGATCGGGGTTTCGGCTTTCGTGCCGGCGGCCCGCTGGACATGCGGTTCGACGCAGACCGCGGCGTTCCCGCCTTCGAGTTGCTGGCGACGTTGGATGCCGCCGAGTTGACGGCCCTGTTTCGCCGCTATGGAGAGGAGCCGAGGGCCGGCCGGATCGCCCGCGCGATCGTGGAGGCTCGTCGGATCGCGCCGATCACGACGGCCGAGGAGCTGGCGGCGCTCGTGGAGCGAGTCGCGCCACCCGATCCACGCAAGCCACGCCGGGTACATCCGGCGACGCGCACCTTCCAGGCGCTCCGGATCGCCGTCAACGAGGAGTTGGACGCCCTCCAGGAGGGACTGGCTGGCGCGCTCGACCTGCTCCGTCCCGGCGGTCGACTCGTCGTCGTCAGCTATCACTCGCTCGAGGACCGCATCGTCAAGCGCTTCTTCGCCGCCGAGCGGCGCGGCTGCGTGTGTCCCCCCGAGATCCCGGTCTGCGTCTGTGGCCGGAACCCCCGACTCCGCCTCGTGACCCGACCGTCGATGACGCCGACGGCGGCCGAGATCGAGGCCAATCCGCGAGCCCGGAGCGCCCGTTTGCGGGCCGCCGAGCGACTCGCCGCCTGATCGAGACGCCGGATATCGGATCGACCGCCCACGCACGGAAGGAGGAGCCCCCATGAGCAAGCGCCACCAGTCCAACCGCCGCAAGTCGTATGGACGTCGCCAGCACGAGGTGCGCGAGCGCCACGATCGGACCCATCTCCACGATGCGGCTGGGTTCGAACTCGACGAATGGGGAGCGGCGGCGCCCTCCGATCCATTGCGGTTCCTGGATCCAAGCACCCCGCGATATCGCTACGCCACGGGCGATTGACGGATGGCTGTCTATGAGGGCCTCCGGCCCCGCTCCATCGCGTTGCCTGGCCGGCCGGGCAGTGCCGAGCATCCGTCGCTGCCCAGGCGACGGGCCCGTGCCGCGGTCCGTGCACGGCGCGGACCCAATCGTCTCGGGATCGCGCTCGGCGGGATCGTGATCGCGTTCATGCTCGCGTTCTTCTCGCTGACCCAGGAGATCCACGTCTCGGCCACGTCGTACGACATCGGCCGTCTCCAGCTCGAGCACGATCGGCTGGAGGCTCGCCGCCAGGAGCTCAACTCCGACCTGAGCCGCCTTGGCCGCGAGCCGGCCGTCCGCAAGCTCGCTCTCGACCGAGGGCTGGGCCAGCTGGGCGACCCGATCATCCTGCCCGCACGCTGATCGACGGAGCCTGACGAGCGATGCTGGGTCGTACCGATTCCCGCCGGCGCCTCCTGGCCCTGCTTGTGCTGTTCATCGTGGGGTCGGCGGCCCTCGTGACGCGCACGGCGTACTGGCAGGTCGTGCGCGGGGCGGAGCTGACCGAGAAGGCGGAAGCTCAGACCACGGTGACGATCGAGGTTCCGAGTCGCCGGGGAGAGATCTACGATCGCACGGGAACGGTCCTGCTGGCGACATCGGTGGATCGCGATCGCCTGGTCGCCGCGCCGGACCAGCTGACGCCGGATCAGGCGACCCAGACCGCGGACGAGCTCGAGGGGATCCTCGCCCTGGACGAGGCGGGGGCCGCGACTCTTCGAGAGCGGCTCGATTCGGACAAGGCCTACGTCGTCCTGGCCCACGGGATCGAGCCCGACGTCTCGGAGCGGATCCGGCAGGCATCGCGAGCCGAGCGGATCTTCGGGATATCGCTCGAATCGGAACCGGAGCGGGTCTACCCGCAGGCGGGCGGCGGACCGGATTCATCGCTCGCGGCGCATCTGCTCGGCTTCGTCAATCGTGAGAACGTCGGCCAGTACGGCGTGGAGCAGTACTACCAGGACCTCCTCGCCGGCACGCCGCGCGTGGTGGTTGCCAGCCGGGACATCAACGGGCGGGCGATGCCTGAGACTGCCCAGGTGAAGTCGCCGGGCTCGATCGGCGAGGACCTCACGCTGACCATCGATGCGAGTCTGCAGCTGGCTGTGGAGCAGGAGCTGCTCGCAGCCTGGATCGCGGACAAGGCCAAGAGCGCCTCGGCCGTGGTCATGGACCCGTACACCGGCGAGGTCTATGCCGAGGCCACGTACCCCTCGTACGACGCCAATCACTATCGCTCGGTCGCGGCCAGCGCACCCGAGCGCTTCATGGATCCGGTCGTGGCCAACGTCTATGAGCCCGGCTCGGTGTTCAAGTTGATGACCGCGACATCGGCGTTGGAGGCCGGGACCGTCACCCGGACGACGAAGATCAAGGACGTCGGGACCCTGCGCCTGGACGGCGGGCGCACCAAGATCGACAACGCCGACCGCAAGGGCATGGGCCGGATCACGTTCGAGGACGGCATCGCCTATTCGCGGAACGTCGTCGCCGCGAAGGTCGCGCTCTCGCTGGGCGACACGCTCGCGGAATCGTCCGCGATGTTGTATGACACGTGGACCAAGCTCGGCTACGGGAATCCGACCGGGATCGACGTCGCAGGCGAGGTCGGCGGCATCGTGCGTGACCCTGGGATCACGCCGTGGCGAGAGATCGATCTGGCGAATGCCGCCTTCGGCCAGGGCGTCGCCGTCACACCGATCCAGCTTGCGACCGCCTACTCTGCGCTCCTGAACGGCGGCACCCTCGTCGAGCCGCACGTGGTCAAGACGATCGGCGTGAACGACGTCTCGCGGGCCACCCGCGGATACGTGGTCGACCCGGCCGTCCTGCCGGACCTCATTCGTCTCATGGAGCATGTCGTCGAGGAGGTCCCGTTCTACCGTGAACGGACCCAGGTTCCCGGCTACTACGTGGGGGGCAAGACCGGCACGGCGCAGATCTGGGACGTCACCGCCAACGACGGTCGCGGGGCCTGGAAGCACAACCTATTCAACTACTCGTTCATCGGGTACATCGCACGAGAGAAGGGCGTTCCGGACCTCGTGGTCGCGGTTCGGATCGAGGAGGGGCGGCCCACGGTGGCCCGCGTCGGCCAGCTCGAGATGCCGGTCATGTCCTTCGAGCTGTTCCGACGGATCGCGAGTGACGCGATGGCGACGCCGGACCTGCTGACCTATCGACCGGCATCGTTGCACCCGACACCGGCGGACCGGTGAGCGACCGCTGTGCGACACTCCCGCTCGTGACCGACGTCGATCCGTCGCTTCCGGCGTCGCGCCCGTCGCCGACGCCCGCCTTCACCGCCGAGGACCTCGTCAGCCTGACCGGCGGACGGCTTCTGACCCGGTCGGACCGGCCTGTCCGTGGGGCCGCCGTCGACTCACGCCTCGTGGAGCCCGGAAACCTGTTCGTTGCCCTGCCGGGCGAGCGGACCGACGGACACGCACATGTCGGCGAGGCCGTCCGGCGCGGGGCCGCCGCGTTGCTCATCACGCGCCCGCCGGCTGATCCGACGGCCCTGGGCGACGTCACCGTCATTCGCGTGGTTGACGCGGCGACGGCCCTCGGGTCCGTGGCCGCCGGCTGGCGTCAGCGGTTCTCCCCGCTGGTCGTCGGCATCACCGGCAGCATCGCCAAGACGTCAACCAAGGAGGCCGTGGCGGCCGTCCTGAGCACGTCGCTGCGTACGCTCAAGAACGAGGGCAACCAGAACAACGAGATCGGTCTGCCGCTGACCGTCCTGCGCCTCGGCCCCGAGCATCAGGCGGCGGTGCTGGAGATGGGGATGTACGTCGGCGGCGAGATCGCGGACCTCGCCCGTATCGGCCGCCCGTCGATCGGCGTGGTCACAGCCGTGCAGGCCGTACATCTGTCCCGGATCGGATCGCTCGAAGCGATCGAGCGCGCCAAGGGCGAACTCATCGAGGCCCTGCCGTCGGACGGTGCGGCCATCCTCAACGCCGACGACCCCATCGTCGCGCGGATGGGCCGGTTGACGTCGGCTCGGGTCATCCTCTATGGCTTCGACGAGGGCGCCGACGTTCGTGCCGATCAGGTCACCTCTGCGGGCCTCGGCGGGATGCGGTTCCAGCTGGTCACCCCCGCCGGGGTACGCCCTGCCACGATCCCGACGCCCGGCCGGCTATCCGTCCACAACGCCCTGGCGGCGGCGGCCACCGGGTCGGCTGCCGGGGTGGGGCTCGATCGGATCGTGAGCGGCCTGCGGACGGGCTGGGGCGCCCCGCACCGGACCGAGATCATTCCGCTTCCGGGCCTGACCGTCGTGGACGACAGCTACAACGCGTCACCCGGGTCCATGTTCGCGGCGCTCGAACTTCTCGAAGGGCTACCGGGCCGGCATGTCGCCGTGCTCGGCGAGATGCTTGAGCTCGGGGAGGGCCACGAGGAGGGTCATCTCCTCGTCGGTGACGCGGCCGGCCGCGTCGCGCAGTTGCTGATCGTGGTCGGTCGCGATGCGCGAGGCATCGTCGACGGAGCGGTCGCTGCCGGGATGGATGCCACGCGGATCCATCACGCGATCGACGACGAGGACGCCCTGGAGGTCCTGCGCCCGCGCCTCCGTGACGGCGATGTCGTGCTGGTCAAGGCGTCGCGGGGGATGGGACTCGATCGGTTGGTCACCGCGCTTCGGCTGGAGCTTGGCGGGACCGGCCAGTCCAGCGGGACCGGATCATGACGGTCGAGCTGATCCAGGGCCTGCTCATCACCTTCGCCCTCGTGGTCATCCTCATGCCCTCCTACATCCGGCTGCTCCAGGCTGCAGGGTTCGGGAAGCGTATCCGCGAGGAGGGTCCCGAGACCCACTACGTCAAGGAGGGCACCCCCACGATGGGCGGCCTCCTCGTCGTCGCGGTCGTGCTCCTGACCTACTTCTTCCTGCGCCAGCCGGACGCGGCCACCTTCGCGCCCCTCGCCGCGCTCGCCGGCGTCGGCGCCCTGGGTGCCTTCGACGACTACCTGAATGCCAAGACCGGCGAGGGCATCCGCGCCCGTCAGAAGCTGATCTGGCTCACGGTCGTGGCCTTCGTGGCCGCCTGGCAGATCCAGCAGACGTATGCGATCACCGCCATCGCGGTGCCCTTCGTCGGCGCTGTCTCCATCGAACCCTGGCTGTACGTGCTGTTCGGTGCGTTCGCGATCGTGGCCAGCGCCAACGGGGTGAACCTCACGGACGGCCTGGACGGCCTGTCCGGCGGCACGGTCGCGATCGCCTTCGTGGCGTACATGCTCATCGCCCTTCTCAACGAGCCGACCCAGGCCAACCTTGCCCTCCTGTGCGCGCTCATCATCGGGGCGCTCCTGGGGTTCCTCTGGTTCAACGTGCACCCGGCCCAGATCTTCATCGGCGATTCCGGCGCATTGGCCCTGGGAGCGACCTTGGCCGTCACGGCGCTCATCACCGGCCAGATCCTGGTCCTGCCGCTCATCGGCATCATCTTCGTGATCGAAACGTCGTCTGTGCTGCTGCAGGTCGGCTACTTTCGCTTGACCGGTGGCAAGCGGCTCTTCCGGATGAGCCCGATCCACCATCATTTCGAGCTCGGTGGATGGGACGAGGAGAAGATCACGATCCGTTTCTGGATCGTTGGGATCCTGGCGTCGCTTCTGGGCGTGACCCTCTTCCTCGCGTCGCTGGACCGGCTGCGGTGACGAGCATGACGCTGCCGCGCACCACGATCGACCCCGACGCCCTGACCATGGCCGGGATCCGCGCGGGCGTGCTCCGTGATCGGCCGGTCACGGTCCTCGGATTCGCGCGGAGCGGGATCGCCCTGGCGCGGTTCCTGGCCGACTCCGGCGCACGGGTCACCATCTACGATGGCAGGCCCGCCGGCGAGCTCTCGGCGGCCATCGAGGCCCTCGAGGGGAGAGAGGTAGCCCTGGCCCTCGGTCCCGACGTCGATCCGGCGGCCGCGTGGGCGGGCGCGGCCCTCGTGACCACGTCGCCGTCGATCAACCCGGATTTCCCGACGACCGAGCCGCGCCTCCGCTCCGCCCTTGGGGCGCTGGTCCGGGCTCGAGCCGACGGCGATGCCGCGGCTCCGGCCCTGGTGTCCGAGCCGGATCTCTTCCTTCGGCTGTGCGTCGCCCCCACCGTGGGCGTGACCGGCACCAAGGGCAAGACGACGACGGCGTCACTGACGGCCGCGATCCTCGCGGCCGATCCGAGCCACCCGGCGATCCTCGGGGGCAACATCGGAATCCCGATCGTCGGGCGGCTGCCCGAGCTGAAGCCTTCGCATCGGGTCGTGTTCGAGCTCTCCGAGCTGCAACTCCCGACGCTATCGCGCGGCACGACCGTTGCGCTCTACACGAACGTCACGTCCGATCACCTCGACCGACATGGATCCCTGTCGGCCTATCGACGCGTCAAGCGGCGGCTGGCCGAACTCGTCGATCCGGACGGCGCGCTCGTCCTCAACGCGGAAGATCCCGTGGTGGCTTCGTACGCCGGTCTCGGTGCAACGACGGCTGTCCTGTACCGGCGGGAGCGGCCGATGCCCGGTGGCATCGGCGTCGTGGACGGCTGGATCGTCGCGGCCGGCGTCCCGCGCCTCCCGATCGCCGGCGGCGGCGCCGCGGCCACCGGTCCCGCGGGCCGGATCATGCCGGTCGGCGAGCTGGCCATCCCCGGCCGTCACAACATCTCCAATGCCCTCGCCGCGATCACGGTCGGACTGCTATTCGGAGTCGCCCCCGACGCGATCCGCGAAGCGGCCGCCGGCTTCACCGGGGTCGCGCATCGTCTCGAGCCGGTCGCGCTCATCGACGGGGTCCGATTCGTCAACGACTCCCAGGGAACGCAGCCGGATGCGGTCATCGCCGCGCTGCGCGCATTCGAGCCGCCCGTCGTGCTGATCGCCGGCGGCCGAGACAAGGGCGTGGACCTGTCCGACCTCCCGCCGGTCGTTGCCGCCCGAGCCGTGGCGGCCGTCGTCATCGGCGAGAGCGGGCCAGCCCTCGCCGGGATGTTCCGTGACGCCGGCCTGGCGCACGTCGAGGGCGCCGGATCGCTCGAGGCGGCTGTCGTACGTGCCGACGCCTTGGCCCGCGAAGCTCTCGTGACCGCAGGGTCAGCGTCCGGTCCCGCCACGGTCCTGCTCAGCCCGGCCGCAGCCAGCTTCGACCTGTTCGCGGACTACGCCGCCCGGGGAGAGGCCTTCAAGAGCGCCGTCGCGGCACTGGCCGCCTCCCGGCGAGGGAGGGATCGATGAACGTCGCGCCACCGATCCGCCGCTTCGGTCAGCGGCTCGTCCCGGAGCGATCGACCGAGCCGGCTCCGGGAGTCGATGTCCGGCGCACGGCCAACCGGTCGCCTGCCCGGAACCCCGCGCAGATCCTGCAGCGCGAGCGCCACCAGCCCGACTACATGATCCTCGTCGTGGTCGTGGCGCTGTCCGCCATCGGGATCCTGATGGTCTATTCGTCGTCCGCCCTGCGCGGGTACCTCGCGGCCGACGATACCTTCGCCACCGTCGGTCCCCAGATCCAGTGGGCGCTGCTCGGGGTCATCGCCATGGTCGTGATGATGCGGGTGGACTACCGATACCTGCGTCTCGCGTCGGTCCCGTTCCTCGCCGTATCGATCATCCTGCTGGCGCTTGTCTTCGTCGACCAATTCAACGTGGTGGTCGGCGGGTCTGCCCGCTGGCTCAAGCTCCCGGGTCTGCCCGCGATCCATCCCGCCGAGATCGCCAAGTTGGCGCTCGTCATCTACCTCGCCCACTGGCTCGCCAAGCGCGGTACCAAGGTCCACGGCTTCTGGGCGGGGACCGTTCCGTTCCTCGTGATCCTGGCGCCGATCTGCTTGCTCGTCTTCCGGGAACCGGATCTCGGTACGACCACGGTCATCGCCCTGACGGGATTCATGATGTTCTTCGTGGCCGGGGCCAACATGCTGCACCTGGCGGTGCTCGGCTCCGGCGCGTTCATGGCCGCGATCGTGCTGGGCCTGCGCGGCTACCAGATGGAGCGGATCAGGACGTGGCTGGACCCATGGTCCGATCCCCTGGGCTCGGGGTTCCACACGGTCCAGGGGCTCCTTGCCCTGGGCGCCGGAGGCATCGCCGGACGCGGCCTAGGCCAGAGCATGGTGTCCGTCCCGAACGCGTTCAACGACTTCATCTTCGCCGAGGTCGGCCAGGAGTTCGGCCTCGTCGGTGCCGTCATCGTGATCGCCCTGTTCGCCGGCCTGGCGTACTCTGGCGCCAGGGTCGCCCTGGCCGCACCGGATACCTTCGGTGCCCTCCTGGCGGCGGGGATCACCGGCTGGCTGTGCATCCAGGCCTTCATCAACATCGCCGTCGTCGTGACACTGGTGCCGATCACCGGCATCACGCTCCCGTTCCTCAGCGCCGGCGGCTCATCGCTCATCATCAGTTTCGCGGCGGTCGGCATCCTGCTGTCGATCTCGCGGGAGACCATCGAGAAGGGGACCTGGAACGACGATGCGACTGCTCATCGCCGGCGGGGGGACCGGCGGGCACATCTACCCGGCGCTGGCCGTCGCCCGGTCGCTGCGCGATCGGCGGGAAGGCGCTGAGCTCAGCTGGATCGGCGGCCACCGCGGCCTTGAGGGCGGGATCGTCCCCGCGGCGGGGATACCGCTGCGCCGCCTTGCGCTCCGGTCGCTTCGATCCGTCGACGTCAACGTCCACGTTGCGCTCGATCCGATCCGCCTTGCCGCATCCGTGCCGCAGGCGGCTGCCATGCTTGCCGTCGAGCGCCCGGCCGCCATCTTCACGACCGGTGGCTATGTCGCGGTCCCGGTCCTGATGGCAGCGGCGCCGCTCGGGATCCCCGTCATCCTGTGGGAGGGGAACGTCGTCCCCGGTCGTGCGGTGCGCGCCACGGCGCGTCTGGCCGACGTTCTCGCGGTGTCGTTCGCCGCCACCTGCGCGGCGCTGGGGCCGGCCGCTCCCGGACGGCCATGCTACGTGACCGGGACCCCGATCCGGGACACGCGGACCGTGGACCGTCAGGGGGCACGCCTCCGGATGGGCATCGAGCCGGACCTGCCGGTCCTACTGATCTTCGGGGGGTCGCAGGCGGTCCGGCGGTTCAATGCCGCGGCGGCGGAGGCACTGCCGCGACTGGTGGAGCGCGTGGCGGTCATCCACGTGACCGGCGACGACGGTTATGCGGCGGCCCTGGCCGCGCGCGACGCCCTGCCGGAGGATCGGCGGGCCCGCTACCTGCCGCACGCGTTCCTGCGCGAGGACATGTTGAGCGCCCTGGCAGTCGCGGACCTGGTCGTCGGTCGCGCCGGCTCATCCACGCTCGCCGAGGTGACTGCGCTGCGCCTACCGATGGTCGTCGTCCCGTATCCGCACGCGGCCGGCCATCAGCTCGCCAACGCCCGCCAGTTGATCGACGCCGGTGCCGCCCGGCTGGTGGACGATGCCGACTTCGATGCCGAGGCACTGCTCGAGGCGGCGGCCATCCTCGAGGAGCCCACGGTGCTCGGTGCCATGGCCGCCGCCGCGGGTCGGCTGGGGCGACCGGCCGCTGCGGAAGCGGTGGCGGATCTCGTCCTCGCCGCCGCGGCCCGGGAACCGCTGCCTGACCAGCAGGTCGTGGACCGCCGATCGCGGGGCCTCCGGGCGTGAGTCCTGCGATGCCCGGTGGGATGCCACGGACGCCGCCGGGATTCGACGCGATCGGCACCGGGTCCGAGATCCAGCGCCGGATCGGGGTCAAGACCTCGCGCGATGAGCCCCTGGCTCGCTTCACCACGATGCGGGTCGGCGGACCCGCCGACCTCTTCGCCACGATCCGCAACGCCTTCGAACTGCGGGCACTCGTCCGGTTCGCGCGCGTGCGCCGCCTGCCCTATCTCGTGCTGGGTCGGGGGAGTGACGTGGTCATCAGCGATCGCGGGGTGCGGGGCCTGGTGATCCAGGTCCGTGCCGAGGCATCGCGGGTGGATCAGGACCGCTACATCGTGGACGCCGGCGTACCGATGGCTCGAGCCGCGACCGAGACCCAGCAGGCCGGCCTGTCCGGCCTGGAGTTCGGGCTGGCGATCCCCGGGACGGTCGGCGGGGCCGTCTGGGCCAACGCCGGCGCGCACGGCGCGGACGTGGCTGCGGTCCTGGAGTCCGCGCGCCTCATGGACAGCGCCGGCGTCGAGCACGTCGTCCCGGCGGCGGAACTCGGGCTCGCCTACCGCGATTCCCGCCTCAAGCATCCCCCCACGGACGGCTTCCCGGAGCTGCTCCTCGAGGCGACCTTCCAGCTCGAGCGAGCCGACGCCGCCACGATCAAGGGCCGATTGGACGAGATCCGACGGTGGCGCCAGGCGCACCAGCCTCTCGGACTTCCGTCGGCCGGGAGCGTCTTCCGCAATCCGCCGGGCGACTCGGCCGGACGCCTGATCGACGAGGCCGGCCTGAAGGGCACGAGGATCGGCGGCGCCGCCGTTTCGGAGAAGCACGCCAACTTCATCGTCAACGACCGCAAGGGCTCGGCGGCCGACGTTCGCCGCTTGGCCGACCACGTGCGTGCCGCGATCGCCGACCTCCACGGGATCGAGCTCGAATACGAGATCGAGTTCCCCGGCGATTGGGAGGGATGGCCGTGGCCGGAGGCCGTGGCGTGACGGCGCCCGGGCTCGAACCGCCGGTCCTGGTCCTCCTGGGCGGCCCGTCCGCGGAACACGACGTGTCCGTCGTCTCGGGGACCGCCGTCGCGGACGCGCTCAGGGACGCCGGAGCTCGAGTGGAGAGCGTCCTGATCGACCTTCATGGCGCTTGGTGGTTCCTGCCCGCCGATCACCGGCGTGACGGTCGTCCGGCGGCCGCCTACGACGACCCCGTGGCTCTCGGAGCGCGCGGCCCGATCGGCATCGGCTCGGCCATGGCCGAACTGGCCGGTCGTCCGGAACCGCCGGTCGTGTTCATCGCGCTGCATGGCCCCTTCGGCGAGGATGGGACGATCCAGGCGGTCCTCGAGGCGGCCGGCTTGCCGTACACGGGCTCGGGAGTGGCTGCGTCCGCCCTGGGCATGGACAAGGCCCTGTTCAAGCGGATGTGCCGCGGCCTGGGCCTGCCGCTGATGGACTGGCGCGAGGTCCGAGCCTCCCGCTGGAGGGCCGACCGCGCAGGGATCGCCGCCGAATTGACGGCCTTTGCGGCTTCTGGCGACGATCCGCGGCTGATGGTCAAGCCGGCACGCCTGGGCAGCAGCGTCGGCATGTCGCTCGTACATGCGCTGCCGGAGCTCGACGCTGCGCTCGACACCGCCTTCCACTACGACGACCTGGCTCTCGTCGAACGCTACCTCGCGGGGGCTCGCGATCTCGAGGTATCGGTCATCGGCAATGATCCGGCCACGCTCGAGGTCTACGGCCCGGGCGAGGTCATCAGCGGCCGGGAGTTCTACGACTACGCCGCCAAGTACACCCCGGGCCTGTCCGAGACGTCGACGCGGGCCGAGGTCACGCCGGAGCAGCGGGCCCTCCTCCACAAGCTGTCACGCGACGTCTACCGGGCGATCGGTGCCGAGGGCTTCGGCAGGGTCGACTTCCTGATCTCCGACGACCGCATCGTCGTGTCGGAGATCAATACGATCCCCGGATTCACCCCGATCAGCCTGTTCCCCACGATGCCGGCAGATGGTGGCTATGAGTTCGCCGACGTCTGCCGACGCATCGTCGACCTCGCGCTGGAGCGCCACGCGGCGCGACCCCTCGCCCGGCTGTCAGCCGGCGATCTGCCCAGGTGATGTCGTGACCCAGCGTCCCGCGCCGCGCCGCTCGACCGTGGCTAGACCGGCGGCTCGTCGGGCCACGGCCGCGGCGCCGCTCCGGCGCACCCGTCCGATCCGGCGGGCCTCGGCCGGCCTGTCCCCGGTGCGCGCCGGGGCGATGCTTGCCCTCCTCCTGTCCGCCTCCGCGATCTACGGTGTCGCCAACTCCGCGGCATTCCGCTACGAGGAACTGCGTCTCGAGGGGGCCGCCGTCACCGATCCGACCGCCGTCGAGGCGGCGCTCGAGGTGGCACGGGACGAGAACCTGTTCCTCCTGCGTACGGGACCCCTCTCCGCCCGTCTTGCCGCGCTGTCGACCGTCCGTGACGCCACGGTCGCGGTGGAGCTTCCGAGCACGCTCGTCGTCGACCTTCGGGAGCGTGAGCCGATCCTCATCTGGCGCGTGGGGGAGCGGCGCTACCTCGTCGACGTCGATGGCAACCTGTTCGCTCTGCTCGACGACGATCCGCCCGCGGAGACCCTCGCACTGCCCGTCGTCGAGGACCGCCGCGCCGCATCCGCCGGGTTGTCGGTCGGCCGGACCCTCGATGCCGTCGACCTGGACGCCGCCACACGCCTCGCGTCGATCATTCCGTCCGACGTCGGCAGCGAAGCAGAAAGCCTCGCGGTGCAGGTCACGGATGCCAGCGGCTACGTCGTGCGCGCCCGGCCGACGAGCTGGACCGCGATATTCGGCTTCTACACTCCGAGCCTGCGGACGCCGGAGCTCGTCCCTGGACAGGTCCGCCTGCTGCGCAGCCTGCTGATCGGACGCGAGCACCTGGTGGAGCGGGTCGTCCTCGGGTCAGAGACGGACGGCACGTACGTCGCCAAGCCGACGCCGACGCCGACGCCGACACCGAAGCCATGACCGATGTGGGTCGCAGGCGCGCGCGCCAAGTTGCCGCCCCGCCTCGCGGTCGGGTAGCCTTGCTCAAACCACCGGATCGAGGGCGATGATCACGTGCTGCTACCCCTGCTCGGGCTCCTCGTGGGCGTCCTGGCGGGCCTCGTCCTCGATGTCAACGTGGGCTTCGAGCTCAGTCGATACTCGGCGGTGGCCATCCTCGCGGCGCTCGACTCCGTCCTTGGAGCGGTTCGGGCAGAACTCGACGGCGTCTACGACAATCGGATCTTCATCAGCGGATTCCTGGTCAATGCGATCACGGCGGTGCTGTTGACGTTCATCGGAGACCGACTCGGCCTGGATCTGTACCTCGTCGCGCTCATCACCTTCGGCTTGCGCATCTTCGACAACGTGGCGCTCATCCGGCGTCACTTCCTCTAGGCCCGCCGGACGGAGCAGGATCGGCACCGGCACTCACGCCTCACCCCTACACGAACGGAGACGGACGACACGGTGGAACGAGAAGCGGTCCTCGTCGGGATCGACGTCGGCACCAGCAAGGTCTGCGCCCTCATCGGCGAGGTGAGCCGGGACGGGCGGCTGACGATCATGGGCCACGGGACCGTACCCGCTTCGGGCCTCAAGAAGGGCGTGGTCATCAATATCGACCAGACGGTGCGGTCCATCGCCGACGCCGTCGAGCGGGCGGAGCGACTCTCCGGCTGGAAGATCGACCGTGCCTTCGTGGGCGTCGGCGGTCAGCACGTGGAGAGCCTCAACTCACCCGGCCAGGTCGCCGTCACGGGCCACCACCGAGAGGTCAGTCGCGAGGATGTCAATCGCGCCATCGAGGTCGCCCGTGCCGTGCCGATCCCGTCGAACCGCGAGGTGCTCCATGTGGAGCGCCGCGGGTTCTCCGTGGACGGGCAGGAGGGCGTCAAGGACCCTCTTGGCATGAGTGCCCTGCGCCTGGAGGTGGAGACGCACATCGTGTCGGCGTCGGCCACCGCGGTGCAGAACCTGTCCAAGTGTGTCGCCGCCGCTGGCGTCAAGATCGACGAGCTGGTCGTCAACTCGCTGGCCTCGGCCGAGGCGGTGCTCACCGAGACGGAGAAGGACCTCGGCGTCGCCGTCGCGGACATCGGTGCCGGAACGATCGACCTGGCTTTGTTCCAGGAAGGTTCGCCGTTCCACACGCGGGTCCTGCCCGTTGGTGGTAACAACGTGACCAATGACATCGCTATCGGGATCAAGACGTCGCTTGCCGTCGCCGAGGAGCTCAAGGTCCGGCACGGCTCGTGCGATCTGCCTTCCGTCGTGGACGACGAGGAGATCAGCGTCAGCGTGCTCGGGGAGTCGGCCGGGCGGACCGTCGGACGCCTCGAGGTCTGCCAGATCATCGAAGCGCGTATGCGCGAGACATTCGAGTTGCTGCGCAACGAGATCCGTGCCGCGGGAGTGGGCATGTTGCCGGCGGGCGTGATCCTGACGGGCGGAGCTGCACAGCTGTCGGGGATCGCGGAGCTTGGGCGGGAAGTCCTGGAGATGCCCGTCCGTGTGTCCGGTCCGTCGAGCATCGGCGGCCTCGTGGACACGATCATGAGCCCGGACTACAGCACCGCCGTCGGCCTGCTGCAGTGGGGCGCCATCTCGCTCGCCGGCGGTGAGCCGCTGCGGTATGAGTCCGCTCCGGCCGGTGGCGGCATCGGGCGCATCCGCGACGCCCTCCGGAGCATCTTCCCGTAGATACGCGCGAACTCACCGTGCGGACCGGGACGGCCCGGGGTATCGCCGATCTCACGGCTGCCTGTGCCGCGTTCCTCGTCGACGTCGATGCCGACGACGGGCTGCTATCCGTCTTCGTCCCGCATGCCACGGCCGGGCTCGTCGTCATGGAGATCGGGGCGGGCTCTGACGACGACCTGCTGGATGCCCTGGACCGGCTGCTGCCGCGCGAGGACCGCCTCTATCGTCACCGGCACGGCTCGCCCGGCCACGGCGCCGATCACGTCGTGCCGCTCCTCGCCTCGCGTCCCTGACGGTCCCGGTC
>JAOUEG010000225.1 GCA_029858845.1 Chloroflexota bacterium
CGTCGGCACGCGGCAGCAGCCGATCGATCCGCGCGACGAGGGCCTTCCGGTCCGCCGTCGCCGACGGACGACAATTGGGATCGAGCATCACGAGCGCTGTCGCCGGGACCCGCGCGACCACGGCCTCGATCGCGGAAGCGGACGGCTCCAGCACGAGCCCGAGGGTCCCGACGTGGATGGCGGTGACGGACTCCGTCGAAAGAGCGGGCCAACCAGAGGAGCCGAAGGCCGCGGCCGATGTCCCCTCGGTGTAGAAGCGATACGTCGCGACACCCGCCGTGTCGAGTTCGGCGACCGCCAGCGTGGTCGGGGCATCCGTCGCCGGGGCGAACGTGTCGTCTACGCCGTCCCGGACCAGGCCGTCGCGAAGCCATCGTCCGAACCGGTCCGTGGACAGGGCGCCCAGGAACGTGACCGGGAGCCCCAGCCGCGCGATCGTCCGGGCGGTGTTGTAGGGCCCTCCCCCGGGAGCGAACGCAAGTCCTCCGTCCGGGTGGAGGATAAGGTCGATGAGGGCCTCGCCCGCGACGACGATCACGCGATGCATCGTAGACGGTGTCGCGACGTGTAGCCTTGGCTTCTGATGACCGGCGACCGGGTCCGCGTGGCAGCCTATGCCCTGTGCAGGGACGAGGCCGGCCGCGTCCTGCTCTGCCATATCGCCCCCTCGGTCGGGGTCGGTGACGTCTGGACGCTACCGGGCGGCGGACTCGATTTCGGCGAGTCTCCGAGCGCCGCGGTGGTTCGCGAACTGGAGGAGGAGACCGGATACGTCGGACGGGTGGAGCGTCTCCTGGGTGTCACCGATCGACTGTTCAACGATCACGGCGATGCCGGCCGCCTGCACGCGATCCGGATCGTGTATGCCGTCCGGATCGAGGGCGGCGAGCTGCGCGACGAATCCGACGGCTCAACGGACACGTGCCGCTGGCTGACTCTCCAGGAAGCTCGCCGACTGCGACTCGGGGCGCTGGCCCGCGCCGAGCTCGCCAGGCTGGAGCGCACCGGATGACGCCGGTGATCGGGCATCGACGGCCTCGGTGGCGAGTTCGGGCGAGATCTGGACCGAACCGCGGATGCGCCGCCACCACAGGAAGGCGGCGAGGCCGGTGGCCAGCGACAGCACGCCTCCGACGCCGATCGTGAGGGGGATGCCCACGGCCGAGGCGAGCGCCCCGACCGCCAGTCCACCGACGGGGACGGAGCCCGCGAAGACCGTCGTGTAGACGCTCATCACCCGCCCGCGAAGACCGTCCGGCACGGACAGCTGGATGGTCGCGTTCGCGGTCGCGGCCATGGTGATGCCGCCGGCGCCGATGAGCGCCATCAGGACCAGCGAGACCGCGAATGAGCCCGAGAACGCCAACGCGATCGAGGCGACCCCCAGGAGCATCCCGCCGAGCGCGATCCGGATCGGTCGCGGCTTGCCGCCGGCGACCAGGACGACCGCGGCCGCGAGCGAGCCCAGGCCGGACGCCGTCATGAGGAAGCCGAAGCCGGCGGCATCGCTCTTGAGGACCTCCTGCGCGAGCGGCGGGATCAGGACGTTGAAGTTCATGCCGACGGTAGCGACGAGTCCGACGACCGAGATCGCCATCAGCACGACAGGGGTCCGACGGACGAACCGAAGGCCCTCCGAAAGGTTGTCCACCACGTGCCGCGCCGATCGCGGCCGGGGTACGAGCCGGCCCCGATGGAGTTCCTCGTCCCGCATCAGGGCGAGCCCGACGATCACGGCCAGGAAGCTGACGGCGTTGAGGGCGAAGGCGACGGCGACGCCGAAGGCACCGATCGTCAGGCCGGCGACCGCCGGACCCACCACGCGCGCCCCGTTGAACATGGCCGAGTTGAGGCTGACGGCGTTGCCCACGTCGCGGGGCCCGACCATCTCGATGGCGAACGACTGGCGGACGGGCATGTCGACCGCATTGGCACACCCGAGCAGCACCGCCAGCACGACGACCATCCAGATCTCGACCACGCCCGACACCGTCAGGACCGCGAGGACGAGCGCGAGCAGCATCATCACGACCTGGACGGCGATGAGCATCTGGCGCTTGGGAAGGGAGTCGGCGAGGACGCCGGCAAACAGCCCCAGAACCATGACCGGCAGGAATTGGGCGGCAGCCACCACGCCCAGCCAGAGCGGGTCGCCCCCGCTGATCTGCAGCACGAGCCAGGCCTGGGCGACCTGTTGCATCCAGGTCCCGACCAGGGAGACCGCCTGTCCAGCGAAGAACAGGCGATAGTTGCGGTGGCCGAAGGCTCCGATGCTCCGGCGACGACGGATCCGCGGTGGTGTCATCGCGACCCCTCCGCCCGAGTTCGCTCCGGATGCGGGTCGGGGCCGCCCTCGAGCTCGGCCATGTGGCGATCCAGGTGGGCGCGGCGCTCCCGGGCGTCCGCGATCATGTCGGCCAGTCGCCGGGCCTTCATCTCGAGGGTGGCGATCTGGCGATCGACCCGGGACCGCGCGTCGGCCAGCAGCGATCGCCGCTCCTCCGGATCCTGGCTGGCACGGAACTGTTCCCGATTGCGCTCGCGGGCTGCCTCGTCCTCGAGCAGCTGGCCGATCTGGGCGAGAGAGAAGCCAGCGTCGTCCCGAAGGCTGCGGATGAATCGGAGGCGCTCCAGGTCCGACCGGTCATACAGTCGATAGGCGCCTTCGGAGCGGGCTGCCGGCTCGAGGAGGCCCATCTCCTCGTAGTAGCGGATCGCCCGATTGGTCAGCCCGGTCTCGGCCGCGACTTCCTGGATCCGGAGTAGTTGCGCGCCCGAGGATGCGGGGGTATCTGCCATCGACCGGATGATACCGCAACATTGACGTTCACGTGAAGGTAAACCACCCGGCTCACCACTCGCGGCGAC
The DNA here is from genome assembly GCA_029858845.1 of Chloroflexota bacterium. Classification (GTDB taxonomy): domain Bacteria; phylum Chloroflexota; class Limnocylindria; order Limnocylindrales; family CSP1-4; genus SPCO01. The sequence goes on from JAOUEG010000225.1 coordinate 2,869, forward strand.
TCAGTCGAGCGTGAAGTGGTCAGGGTCCTGGTAGCGGCCGGTGCGCTGGAACTCGATCTGCATCAGGACGTCGTTGAGCAGCGACGACGCCCCGAAGCGGAACCACTCGGGCGACATCCACCGCGGTCCGAGGGTCTCGTACAACACGACGAGGTACTGGATCGCCTCCTTGGCGGTGCGGATCCCGCCCGCGGGCTTCATGCCGACCTGCCGGCCCGTCGCCCGCTCGAAGTCGCGAATCGCCTCCAGCATCACCAGCGTGACCGGGAGGGTCGCCGCCGGGGCGACCTTGCCCGTGGACGTCTTGATGAAGTCCGCACCGGCGGCCATGGCGAGGACCGATGCCCGCCGCACGTTGTCGTAGGTTTCCAGCTCTCCGGTCTCGAGGATGACCTTCAGGTGAGCGGCGCCGCATGCGTCCTTGACCTCGACGATCTCCTCGAACACCGTCGCGTAGTCGCCGGACAGGAACGCCCCACGGTCGATGACCATGTCGATCTCGTCGGCACCGGCCTCCACCGCAGCCCGCGTTTCCGCGAGCTTGATGTCCCGGAAGGTCTGGCCACTGGGGAACCCCGTGGCGACGCTCGCCACGCGGACCCCGCTGCCGCGAAGCGCCTCCTTCGCGTCGGGGACCATCGCCGGGTAGACGCACACGGCGGCGACGTGCGGGATCGTCGCGTCGCCGGGCATCGGGCGCATCGCCTTGACGCACAGTGCCCGGACCTTGCCCGGCGTGTCCTTACCCTCCAGCGTGGTCAGGTCCATCATCCGGATCGCCAGATCGAGCGCCCACATCTTCGATGCCTTCTTGATGGACCGCCGCTTCAGGGCATCCACCCGCGCATCCACGCCGACCTGGTCCACCGTGCTGACGCGGCCCATCAGGTTGCCGAGCGGGCTGCCGATCCCCCCGGCGCGCCCGTCCCACGCGCGGATGAGTTCATGGGCGCGTTCGCGGGCAACGCTGTCTGGACGCTTGAGGGCGGTCATCGGACCGTGAGGATACCGCGACCGTGGAGGGCTGCCCA
>JAOUEG010000226.1 GCA_029858845.1 Chloroflexota bacterium
CAGACCCGCGTCGAAGGCGATGCGGGAGCGATCGAGGAGCGCCAGATCCATCACGGTCAACTCGAGCAGCCGACCCGGAGGGGACGCCGGAGGTCGGGCCGGGTCCCCCATGGCGCGATCGCGCTCCGCCGTCACGAGGGCAGGAGCTCCACCTTGTGCCGCAGCAGATCCCAGAAGGAGAGCGAGCCCACGGGCTCGAGCAACCGGATCGGCCGGTCCAGGGCGCGGACCTCGACCGTGTCACCGACGGCGATCCGGAGGTCTTCGCGGCCATCCACGGACACCAGGGCCTCATGGGCGTCCACGACCTGACAGCGAACGACCTGCTCCGGGCTGACGACCACCGAGCGGAAGGCGGACAGGTACGCGGCGATCGGCGTCACGACCAGGTTGCGACCGACCGGGTCGAGGATCGGGCCGCCGGCCGAGAAGGAGTAGCCGGTCGATCCGGTCGGGCTGGCCACGATGAGCCCGTCGGCGATGAACGTGGCCAGATGGGTGTCATCGATCGACACATCCAGCCGGCAGACGCGCGCGAGCGAACCGCGGGCGATGACGATGTCGTTGAGCGCGATGTGCCGTTCATCCTCATCGACGCCGCCATCGCGCATGATCCGGCCCTCGAGGACCATCCGCTCATCGATGGTGTAGGTGCCGGCGACGATGCACTGCAGCACCGCTTCCAGGTCCGCCTCCTCGGCCTTGGACAGGAACCCGACCTTGCCCAGGTTGACCCCAAGGAGTGGGACATCCACCTCGGCGACGGCCCGGGCGGCACGCAGGAACGTCCCATCGCCCCCGAGGACCACCAGGGCGTCCGTGCTCGGCAGCTCGTCGCGGAGACGTTCAAGGTCACCCGCCTGCGCCTGCCACTCGGCGATCCCGCGGACCTGGCACCAGCCGGCGGCGCGTTCCGAGAGTTCGGTCGCCGCGTCGCTGGTGGGGTTGTAGGCGAACCCGATCCGCTCGATCGTCATCGGCCCAGGTCGTCCGCCGCGCCGGCATCCGTTCGTGATGCAGTCATCCGGCCATCGTCGCGCGGGATCGTCACCGGCACGGCATCACCAGGCGCCGCGGCTTCGGCGATGCGCTCATGGATCTCGGCGCAACCCGGCCCGGGGGCGAGGTGGACAAGGAATTCCCGGTTCCCCTCCGGCCCGAGAATGGGCGACGGGATCACCGCCCGCGTTCCCAGCTGCCACGCCGCGGCCTCCTGGACGATCTGCTCCAACACCTCGCGGTGAGCCACCGGGTCGCGTACGACTCCCTTGTCCGTGCGACCTCTCCCGACCTCGAACTGCGGCTTGACGAGCGCGACGATGGACCCCCCGCGACGCAGCGTGGAAGCGACCGGCGCCAGGACCTTCGCCAAGCCGATGAACGACACGTCGATGACGGCGATGTCCACCGGCTCCGGCAGCGTCGCCGCACTGAGGCTCCGGGCGTTGGTCCGCTCCATGGACGTGACCCGTGGATCGCGGCGGAGCCGGTCGGCGAGCTGGCCGCGACCAACGTCCAGCGCGTACACGTGCCGAGCACCTCGCTGCAACAGGACGTCCGTGAAACCCCCGGTCGAGGCGCCGACGTCCAACCCGGTCCGGCCGGAGGGATCGATCCCGAATGCATCCAGTGCGGCGGCGAGCTTGTGGCCACCACGGCTGACGTATGGCTCGGGGTGAACGACCTGCACGGACGTCGCCGGATCGACGAGGTCCCCGGGCTTGTGATCCAGTCGCACCGAGTCCCCTTCACCGACGCGCACCTTGCCGGCGAGGATCAGGGCCTGCCCAAGCGATCGTGATCCCACCAGGCCTCGCTCCACCAGGAGCTGATCCAGGCGCGCGCGACGATGCCGTGGTTCCGCGCTACGACCGGCGGTGGATCCTGGACTCATCCTCGTATCCTGCCACGCTTCGGTCCACGCGGACTCATCTGGTCGTACGGAACGGCCGGAAGGGGCGGGCGATCAGTGGGTGCCGGTGGTCAGCCGGCGGCGATCTCGGGGGCCGGGATGTCCGGCGTCGCACGGATGGTCGCGAGAACCTCCCGGACCTGGGCGGTCAGTCCCGGGGCGTCCAGGCGCAGGGAACGCCGCAGATCCCGCACGGAGCCATGATCCACGAACCGGTCTCCCGGGATGCCGATGATCCGGACCGGGACGTCACGGTAGGCCGGGTCGGCCAGGCGGGCTTCCTCGAAGAGCTCGAGGACGCCACTGCCGAACCCCCCCGTGACCACGCTCTCCTCGAAGGTGACGACGAGTTGCTTGCCTCGGGCGGCGTCCAGGATGAGCTGGCGGTCGAGGGGCTTGGCGAAGCGAGCGTTGATGACGCCGATGCTCCAGCCCTCCGATCCCAGGGCGGCAGCGGCCTCCGACACCCTCGCGACGATCGGCCCGAAACCCACGAACAACAGGTCGCGTCCCTCACGGAGCGTCTCGGCACGACCCACCGGAAGGATCTCCGGCTCCACCTCCGGCAGCCCGAAACCCGCGTCCCGGGGGTAGTGCAGAGCGAACGGATGGTCCTGGGCGAGCGCCGTCCGGAGCAGCGATCGCAGCTCCTGCTCATCGCGCGGGGCGGCAACGATGAGGTTGGGCAGCTGTCGCTGCGTGGGCAAGGTGAACATGCCCTGATGGCTGGTGCCGTCCTCGCCGACGAGTCCCGCACGGTCCACGGCGATAAGGACCGGGACGTCGTTCTGGCAGACGTCGTGGACGATCTGATCGAAGGCGCGCTGGAGGAACGTGGAATAGAGGGCCACGACCGGACGCATGCCACCCAGTGCGAGCCCGGTCGCAAGCGTCATCGCGTGCTGTTCGGCGATCCCCACATCGAAGACACGGTCGGGGAACTCGCTCGCCAGTCGGGACATCCCGGTCCCCGTGGGCATCCCGGCGGTGATCCCGACGATCCGGCGATCGGTCCGTGCCAGGTCGATCAGCTCCGAGGCGAAGACGGCCGTGTAGTTGGGTTGCTTCGGCGGGTCGGCGAGCGCCGGCATCGGTGCCGCAGCGTCATCCGTCATGGATTCGGCCGGCATGACGGTGGCCTGCGACGAGGCATCGTCCACGGCGATGGCACCAACCGATCCCGCCTCCGGGACGATGGCGATCGGCGGCAGGGCGGCCCCATGGAACGAGACCTGGTCCATCTCGGCCGGGCGGAAGCCCCTCCCCTTCTGGGTCCGGACGTGGACGATGGCCGGGCCGGGCAGGTCGAGCGCAGCCCCCAGCGTCTCCAGGAGCGCGTGAAGGTCATGCCCGGGGACCACGCCGATGTAGGTCAGGCCGAGATCCTCGAACAGCTGGCCGGGCTGGGCGAACCGAACGACCGAGGCGCGGAGCCGGCGCGACCACTCCAGGACGTTGGGGCCGACGAGGGGGATCCGCTCCACGGTTCGGTCGTAGGCACTCTTGCTCTGGCGCCAGGCATGGGACAGCTTGATCTGCGACAGGTAACGGGAGACGGCACCGACGCTGGGCGAGATCGACATCTCGTTGTCGTTCACCACGATCAGCATCTGGGTCTGCCGCTGGCCGATGTCGTTGAGCGCCTCCAGCGACAGCCCGCTCATGAGTGCCGAGTCGCCGACCACCACGGCGATGCGCTCGAGACCGTGGCGGAGATCGCGAGCCTCAGCGAGCCCCTCGGCGATGGACAGGCCGGTGCCAGCATGCCCGCCGTCGAACACGTCGTGCGGTGACTCCGCGCGCCGCGGGAACCCGCCGACGCCGTCCATCGATCGCAGCGTGCCGAACCGCTCAAGGCGACCGGTGATGAGCTTGTGCGGATATGCCTGATGGCCGGTGTCCCACACGATCCGGTCGCGCGGTGACTCGAGGAGTCGGTGCAACGCGAGCGTCAGCTCGACGACGCCGAGGGAGGATCCGAGAT
>JAOUEG010000227.1 GCA_029858845.1 Chloroflexota bacterium
AGATCCTTGTGGACATCGGGGCCAAGTCGGAAGGCGTGGTCAGCAATCGCGAGCTTTTCGGTCGCCACGGCGAGGGCCAGACCGCGCTGAACATCGGTGACACCGTCCTGGTCTACGTCCTCCAGCCGGAGTCGCCCGAGGGTCACGCCGTCCTGTCGCTTCGTCGCGCCGGCCTGGAGCGCAAGTGGCGCGCCATGCAGGAGCAGTTCGAGGCGGGTGTCATCATCGAGGCCCCGGTCATCGACCACAACAAGGGTGGCCTCATCGTCGACTGCGGGATCCGCGGCTTCGTGCCGATCAGCCAGATCGTCGATTTCCCCCGCCGCCCCCAGAACGATCAGCCGCGCGACGCGGCGCAGGAGATCGCCGAGAAGCTGCAGCCGTTCGTCGGCCGCAAGCTCCGCCTCAAGATCCTCGAGGTCAATCGCAAGGCCAATCGCCTGATCCTGTCGGAGAAGGTGGCCCTGTACGAGGAGCGCCGCGAGAAGCGCGACGAGCTGTTCAGCAGTCTGCAGGTCGGCCAGAAGGTCACCGGGACGGTTCGCAGCATCGCTCCGTTCGGTGTCTTCATCGATCTGGGCGGGATCGATGGCCTGGTGCACAAGAGCGAGTTGTCGTGGAACAAGGTCAACAACCCCGAAGCCGGCTACAAGGTCGGCGAGGAGGTCGAGGCCGAGGTCATCGACATCAACCACGAGCGCGGCAGGATCAGCCTGTCCATCCGTCGCCTCCAGCCGGATCCGTGGCATTCGACCGTGGCTGACTTCAACGTCGGCGACGTCATCGACGGGACCGTCACCAAGCTCGTCAACTTCGGCGCGTTCGTGCGCGTGCGCGACGGTCTGGAGGGTCTCATCCATATCAGCGAGCTCTCCCACCAGCGGGTCGCCCATCCGGGAGACGTCGTTCACGAGGGACAGCAGCTCAAGCTCAAGATCATCTCGCTCGATTCCGAGCGCCATCGCCTGGGGCTGAGTCTCAAGCAGGCCGAGGAGCCGCCCGCCCGGCCCGCGCCGGAGTCCGGCCAGCCCGCTCCGTCCGGGGCGCGCCCCGAGCGCCGTCCGCGCCCGGAACGAAGCTACTCGATGAGCGACGCCGTCCAGGAGCCCGAGGGGGGCATCGACAACACGCTCGCCTCAGCGTTCGCGCAGGTTCGTCAGCAGCTGGCCGATGCCGAAGTCTCGGACGCTCCTGAGGGTGGAAGCCCGGCCGAGGTGACCGATACGGCTGCGGAAGCCGACACGGAAGTCGAGAAGATCGAAGCTGCCGAGGAGACACTCGCCGCCGAGGCGATCGCCGATGTCGTTGACACGGTCGCGACCGACGAGGCCGTTGTCGAGGCCGCGGCTGAGGATGAGATCGAGCGTCTCGCCGATGCCGCTGCGGCCAACGAGGCGAACGAGGCCGTCGCTGCGGCCGATGCAGCCGACGTGGTCGAGACGGTGGCGAAAGTCGAAGCCGCCGAGGAAGCCGCAGCAGCCTCAGTCATCGAGGACATCGTCGATGCGGTGGTCGCGGACGAGGCCGCATTGGAGGCTGCTGTCTCGGAGGAAGCGTCGGGTCCCGAGGAGCCCGTCGCCGAGGCTCCAGGCGCCGACGAGCCGGCCGCCGACGAGGCTGCCAGCGAGTCGGAGACGCCGGTCGCGACAGAGGACGCAGACAAGACGGCCTGATGCTCGGGCATCGGGCCCACACAACGAGACGACCCACCGGACATGTCCGGTGGGTCGTTCGATTCCGGCGCCGACGTGGCCGCTAGCTTCCTGGTGGCAACGGTTGGGCGCGGCACTTCCGGGCGGTTCGCGCCGAGGCGCCCGGGTGGGGAGGTCGTGCTAGCATGGCCCGAGGCGCCCCTCTCGAGGCGTTCTCCCGCCCACAGCACAGGCACTCGACTCGATGGACCGTTTTGACAAGTTCACGGACCGCGCGCGCAAGGTCCTGACTCTCGCTCAGGATGAAGCGCAACGGTTCAATCACAACTACATCGGCACGGAGCACCTGCTCCTCGGCCTCGTCCGGGAGGGCGAGGGCGTCGCCGCACGCGTCCTCGAGAACATGAATGTCGAGCTGCCGAAGGTCCGGACCGCCGTCGAGTTCATCATCGGACGCGGTGACCGCCCGGTCGTGGGAGAGGTCGGCCTCACTCCTCGTGCAAAGCGCGTGATCGAGCTCGCGATCGATGAAGCCCGCCGCCTCGGGCACAACTACATCGGCACGGAGCATCTGCTCCTCGGCCTCGTCCGCGAGGGCGAGGGGATCGCGGCCGGCGTGCTGGAGTCGCTTGGCGTCAACCTGGACAAGGTTCGGCACGAAGTCATCCGCGTCCTGTCGCAGAGCTCTTCGGCGGGTCCCACCCCCGAGGCGAAGCGCGCCAGCAAGACACCGACCGTGGACCAGCTCGGCATCAACCTGACCGACGCCGCCAGGGCCGGAAAGCTCGACCCGGTCATCGGCCGCGAAAAGGAGATCGAGCGGGTCATCCAGATCCTCAGCCGGCGGACCAAGAACAACCCCGCCCTCATCGGCGAGCCGGGCGTCGGCAAGACGGCCATCGCCGAAGGACTGGCCCATCGCATCATCGCCGGCGACGTGCCGGAGACGCTCTTGGACAAGCGCGTCCTGACCCTCGATATCGGGTCGCTGGTCGCCGGGACCAAGTACCGCGGCGAGTTCGAGGAACGGCTCAAGAAGATCATCGAAGAGCTTCGCAATACCAACGACGCGGTCCTCTTCATCGACGAGCTCCATACGTTGGTCGGCGCCGGCGCAGCCGAGGGCGCGATCGACGCCGCCAACATCCTCAAGCCGCCACTGTCGCGTGGCGAGCTCCAGTGCATCGGCGCGACGACCCTGGACGAATATCGCAAGTACATCGAACGTGATGCGGCGCTCGAGCGTCGGTTCCAGCCGGTGATGGTCGAGGAACCGACCATGGAGCAGACCGTCGAGATCCTGATGGGCATCCGTGAGCGCTACGAGCAACATCACAAGGTGACCATCACGGACGACGCCGTACGCGCCGCCGCGGACCTGTCGATCCGCTACATCACGGATCGCCATCTACCGGACAAGGCCATCGACCTGATCGACGAGGCTGCCTCGCGGGTCCGCCTCCGGCACGCGTCCGCACCGCCCGACCTCCGCGAGGCTCAGAAGGAGCTCGACCGCGTCACCAAGGAGAAGGACGCCGCGATCAACAACCAGGAGTACGAGGAGGCGGCTACGCTGCGGGAAGCGGAGGCCACCGCCAAGGAGAACGTCGACTCACTGCGAGCCGAGTGGCAGGCGCAGATGTCCGGGGAACAGCCGACCGTCGGGGATGAGGAGATCGCCGAGGTCGTAGCGATGTGGACCGGCATTCCCGTGACCCGGATCTCCGAACAGGAATCCGAGCGACTCCTCCATATGGAGGACGCCCTCCATGAGCGGGTCATCGGTCAGCAGGAGGCGATCGACACGATCTCGAAGGCCGTCCGGCGTGCCCGCGCGGGCCTGAAGGATCCGAAGCGGCCGATCGGCTCGTTCATCTTCCTGGGTCCGACCGGCGTCGGGAAGACGGAGCTTGCCAAGGCGCTCGCTGAATTCATGTTCGGCAGCGAGGACGCGCTCATCAAGATCGACATGAGTGAATTCATGGAGCGCCACAATGTGAGCCGGCTCGTTGGAGCGCCTCCCGGCTACGTCGGGTTCGACGAGGGGGGCCAGCTGACCGAGGCTGTCCGGCGCAAGAACTACTGCGTGGTGCTGCTGGACGAGGTCGAAAAGGCGCATCCGGAGGTGTTCAACATCCTCCTCCAGATCCTGGAGGACGGGCACCTGTCGGATGCGAAGGGCCGCCGCGTGGACTTCCGCAATTGCATCATCATCATGACGTCGAATCTCGGCGCC
>JAOUEG010000228.1 GCA_029858845.1 Chloroflexota bacterium
GAGGATCTCCTCGGACAGCCGATCCCCGAGGCCGCGGAGGCCTACTTCCGGGGCCTCTTCGAGACCACAGACAGGAACGCAAACGGCCTGGTGTGTATGAAGGATCTGCCGGATACGCCGGGGATCCCCTCGTTCGTCAACCAGCTCGCTGACGACGTCACGAGCTCCTAGCACCGCGCCCGGGGCAGAAGAGGCCCGTGCCGTCCGGGGCGAGCCTCCTCCGGCGCCTTGGCTGTGCGAAGGCCCCCGACGGCCGACCGGGACCCTCGCCGAGGGTCCCGGCAGCGGCTCGCCGCTCCTGCCCGCGCTCCTCGTCCTGCTCGCGACGGGGCTTCTCGCCTCGACAGCTCGCTGGAGCGCTTTCCGCCGCCGCTAGGGCCGGACCCTGACCCCGACGCATCACCGAGGCCGTCCCGTCACCGGTGGGGCGGCCTCGTCGTTGGCGCGTGTAGGCACGGAGGCCCGTCCCTGGCCGATCGGGCGACCGCCTGCCGCATGCGCGGGATGATCGGACCAACGCGCTCGGGGGCACCGCCGGGGTCGTGGGCCGCCTGGCTTCCGTCCGCCGGCGGCGCAGCGGCGGGTGTCCTCGAGGTCGACCTTCTCGTGTAGAAGGCGCTCAGTCGCCCGTCAGGGAACGCCACAGCAGCTCCAGGGCCTCCAACGCCCCGATCCGGTCGAACAGCCGGGCGCCGTGGAGGGCCCACTCGTGGAGGACCTTGAGCGCCGCCACCGCGCCGACGGCGACGATCAGCCATGTCCGTGACCATCGGGCGACACGATGGTCACCCACCGCCGCGACGAGTAGGAACCAGAACTCGAAGACGTTCGGAACGGCCAGCAGGACCATCCGTTCACCGGTCGCCTCGAACGCGACGAACCCGACGAGGCGGACGGCGTAGAGCACGATCGCGATCAGGCGCGCGGGATCGCTCCAGCGGAGCGCGACCACGAGGAACGTCGCGAGGTAGACCTGGTCGAGCCACTTGTCGAAGGATTGGTAGTCCGGGATCCCGCCCAGGTCCAGGACCTCGATGAGCAGCAGGTCGGAGAGATCCACCACGATGGCCAGCAGGCCACCCAGGAACGGCCAGCGGAGGACCGGCAGCGACCCCGCGATGCGGATCGCCGCGATGACGACGACCTCGAGGGTCACCCTACAGCTGCAGCTCCGACAGGTAGGTGCGGAACTCGGTCGCGAGGTCCGGTCGCTGGAGCGCCAGTTCCACGGACGCCTTGAGCCAGCCCATGGTGGTCCCGGCGTCGTACCGCGTGCCCTCGAACTCGTAGCCGAAGACCTGCTGCTCGTCCATCAGCGCCTGGATCGCATCTGTCAGCTGGATCTCGCCACCGGCGCCGCGCTGCGTCTGCTCCAGCTTGTCGAAGACCTTGGGCGTGAGGACGTAGCGCCCGATGATGGCAAGGTTCGACGGTGCCTGCCCCAGGGGCGGCTTCTCGACGACCTGCGCGACCTGGTGGAGCCGCGGATCCTCCGGCGGGTCGATCCCCGGGTCCGTGCCGATGACGCCGTAGCGGCTCGTCTCCTCCGGCGGGACTTCCATGACCGCGACGACGGAACCGTGGGTCTGATGGTAGGCGTGGATGAGTTGGCCGATACACGGTCGCTCGCCGACCACCACGTCGTCCGGCAGGATCACCGCGAAGGGCTCATGACCGATGAGATCCTTGGCCATCAGGACGGCGTGTCCCAGGCCCAGCTGTTCCTTCTGGCGGATGTAGGCCACCTGCGCCAGGTCGCTGATATGGCGCACCTGCCGGAGCATCTCGATGTCGCCCTTCTCCTCCAGCAGGTGCTCCAGCTCATAGGACAGGTCGAAATGGTCCTCGATCGCCCGCTTCAGGCTCGATGTGACGATGATGACCTGCTCGATCCCGGCAGCGACGGCCTCCTCGACCGCGTACTGGATGATCGGCTTGTCGACGAGCGGCAGCATCTCCTTGGGCTGGGCCTTGGTGGCGGGAAGAAAGCGAGTACCCCACCCGGCGGCGGGGAAGACAGCCTTGCGAACGCGCATCGAACCTCAGGGCATACGGGGAGAGACGTCAGGGACGAGGAGTCGGGTCAGTCTATCACCGGGTCCATTTCAGCCGGTCGGTCGGGGTCGCTCAGTCCCTCCACGAACCGGCGGATCGCGAGGTCGAAAGCGGCCGGCCGATCCAGGTTCGCGAGGTGCGATGCGCCGGCGATCCTGACCCGCGATGGTCGTCGGGCGGCGCGTGCGAAAGACGGCGCGAAGAGCCGGAACGGAAGGTCGTACTCGCCATTGAGGATGAGCGTGGGACCCGGATAGGCGGCCAGCCGGCGGGTGAACCGCTCGCCGATCAATGCACGCACGGCGTCGGCGCCACCGGCCGACCAGAAGCCCCCGTCGATGATCGGCTGGGCGATGGTCGGCGGGAAGCGAGCGCGAAACGACCACCGGTTCAGGGAGTCCAGACGCGGGCCGTCGAACCGGTCCAGAGCCCAGGCGAATGTCCGGAACGGCGCCGACATGGGCCCACGCGGCTCGGCCGTGGCGCCGGACAGCACGAGACCTCGCACCCGGCCTGGACTGGCGGCCGCCACGTCCATCGCGACGTAGCCACCGAGCGAGAGGCCCACCACGACCGCCCGACCACCAGCCTCGGCATCGATCGAGTCGATGACGCGCATACGGGCCCGTTCGAGGGTGAATCCCTCGTCCGCGAGTGCGCCATGGCCCGGCAGGTCCAGTGCGACCACCCGATATGCATCACGGAGATCGGCCATCTGCCGCTTCCAGAGCGACCTCGTCAATCGCGTGCCGTGCAGGAACACGATCGCGGGCGCGTCCGCGGGGCCGTCCGCATCGAACGCCGCGGGACGTGTCACGGTTTCGTCCGAGGGTGCAGTCGCACGCCGGGCGGAGTCCGAGGGCTGGACGCCACGGTGCGCGGTCTAGGGTCCACGGCGGTCATCGTGCGGCTACGGCTCGCCGCCGACCGCCACGACCGCACGGTCGCCTCGTTCAGCCACTCCCGCCGATGATGTCCCGGTGCGCTGCAGGATCACGGCGGCGGCGAGGATCGCGATCGCACCCAGCACCTGGATCGGTGCCAGTCCCTCGCCCAGCAGCCACGCGGCCAGGACGACGCCCACGACCGGCTCGAAGAGCATGAGGATCCCGGCGCGCAGACCGCCGATGGAGCGGATACCGGCCAGGAACCCGAGCGACGGGACGGCCGCTGCGAAGATCCCGGTGAACAGGAGGAGCGGCAGCAGGCCCGGGGCCCCGAGCGGTGGGATGAGCGCCGCCGCGGACCCGGCCACGACGGTGACCGCGGCTGCGCCGACGACCGTGACCAGCATGACCGCGGCGATCGCCTGGTCCGTGGGCACCTCGCGAAAGCCGTCCCGGCTGATGACCACGTAGACCGTCTGACTGAGCGCGGCCGCCAGGGCCAGGCAGATGCCCAGCACGTCGAGTCGGATACCGGCGGCGGGGTCGATCTGGGAGGCGACGACGGCGACCATCCCAACGAGCGAAAGCAGGAGGGCGACGAGCCTCGGGCCGTGGAGGCGCTCGCGACCGAGCGCGACGTTCGCGATCGCGACCATCGCCGGATACGTGTAGAAGCACAGGAGGGCGAGGGCGATCGTGATCCGATCGAAGGCGAAGAACATCGAGATGTTGAGCGTGAAGCCCATCAACCCCGCGACCAGCAGCGAGGCTCGTGCGCGGCGCGGGAGGTGACGAAACCGGACCGCCGGCCGGCCCCGCGTCCGCGTCCGCCAGGCGATGAACAGCCCGAGCGTCAGGAAGCCGATGAGGGCTCGCCAGGTGACCCATGCGCCAGGGTCCACGCCCAGG
>JAOUEG010000229.1 GCA_029858845.1 Chloroflexota bacterium
GGCGCTTCGGTGATCTTGGCGGTCGATCATCGCGTGGTCGTGGCTCCGTGCCCCGTAAGCCGCATGTCGCGCATCTCCGTCGGCTCCGGGCTTCAGCTGATCATGCTCCACTGGAGGAGGACGTCGGCGGCGATGTCCTCGGTTGCGGTGCGGCCGATGACCGCGTCGTACTGCTGTGGGGAGATGCCGTGGGCCGGCCGTTTCCACGTCAGGTCGGCGGCGGCGATGACCGTTCCGGCCGGGATGTCGCGGGCCGCCACCAGACTCCGGCGCGCGTTGGCCCGAGCTGGAGCCTCGGCCGGCAGGGCGGCCTTGCGAAAGCTCCCGAGGATCGCCCAGGTCTGATCGAGACGGCGCGCGAGGTTCGCCATGTCGGCAGCGTCCATCGCGTGGTAATGGTCGTTGCCGGGCAGCGTCTTGTCATGCGTGAAGTGCTTCTCGATGATCACGGCGCCGAGGAGCGCAGCTGTCGTCGTGACGCGCATCTCCTGGTCGGGCACGGTGTGGTCCGAGTAACCCGGAACGGCATCCGGGAACGCGTGTTGGAGGTCCAGCAGCATCCCGAGGTTCGCGTCCGCGTCCGCCGTCGGGTAGTTCAGGACGCAGTGCATCAGCACCAGCGGGTTCCCGTGGGCGCGGATCCGATCCACGGCCATGCCGATCTCCCAGAGGTCCGATGCGCCCGTCGAAAGAAGGATCGGCTTGCCGTATCCGCACAGGATGTCGATGAACGGGAGGTTCGTCAGGTCGGACGAGCTGACCTTGATGACGTCCATCAGGTCCGCGAGGAACGCTGCCGACCCGACGTCGAACGGCGTCGATAGGAACTCGATCCCGGCGGCGTCGCAATGGACCCTGAGGCTCTCGAATTCATCCTTCCAGAACTTGTCGTACTTGCTGAACAACTCGTGCTGGCTGGTGGTCGGCTCCTTGGTCGTGTCCCAGTAGGCCGGGCTGTTGCGTGCAGCGATCGTGTCCGCCTTGTAGGTCTGGAACTTGATGGCATCCGCGCCGGACGAGGCTGCCTCGTCGATCAGCCGACGTGCCGTCTCCATGGAGCCCTCGTGATTGACTCCGGCCTCGGCGATCACCACCGGTCGCTGGAGGACGATCGAGCCGGGGCGGTGGGCGTTGATGGCATCGGTCAGTCTCATGATCGTTCCAGGACCTCCTCGATGAGCCGAACGACGCGAGCGGTGCCACCACGTAGATCTTCGCGGAGCATCCGGCGTTGCATCGACGCCCGCTCCTCGCCATTGTCCACGAGATCGATGAATGCCTGCGCGATCGTCGCATCCGCCACATCACGCCCGAGGCCGAGATGCACGAATCCATTCTCCTCCGACGCGAACGTGTGGGTCATCTCCCGTTCGTTCTGGGCGAGCACGATGGCCGGCGTGCCGAGGCAGGCGATCTCGAAGACCGTCCGTCCCGCGGATGTGAACACGAGGTCGGCATCCCGGATCCGTTCCGCCATGTCCGGGACCGTCCCGATGATGGTGACCCCCGGGACCTCGCGCAGGTCGAGGTCCCGGTCATATCCTCGGCCGAGGATCACGTCGATGGCGATCCCGCGCTCGGCGGCAGGACCGGAGATCGCTGCCACGGTCCGGTGCGTGAGGTCGCCCGGGTCCACACCCCCGAACGTGACGAGGACGCGAGCGACCCGTTCGGCGACCGCTCGCGGGTCGACCTGGCGGAACTCCGGCCGGGCCAGGAAGAAGCCTGGTCCGATGTGATGTCCCGGTCGCGGCGGCGCATCCGGGTAGATCGCGTTGACCACGAGATCCGCTTCGCGAGCCCCCTCCCCGAGATCCTCGAATGAGATCACCTTGATGCCCGCTTCATGGAATCGGGCGGTGTCGAGCGCCTCCGTATCCAGCCGATCGCTGATCACCGCGTCGGGCGCGAACGCGATCGCCTCGGCGACCAGGTCATCCCCTGCCGGGCGCAGGACTTCGTAGTGATGTGCGGACAGCACGGAAGCGGCGAGGTCGCTCTCGGGCCCCACGAGGAATCGGGTTCGGTGGCGGACGAGCTCGTTGGCGATCGACAGGGCGTTGTGGACGTGTCCCAGGCCGATGGCCGGGTAGCCAGCCACGAGGAACAGGATGTCGCGGTGGGCGAGGTAGTACTCAGCGAGCGCCCAGTCGTCGCGGGTATCGATGTCGATCGCCTCAGCTCCCTCCACGAGCTCGAGTTCGACCCGCGGCCCGAATCGGCTTCCCGACAGGAGGAGTGCGCGGCGACACGCGATCAATCCTCCGGTCTCGCGGTAGATCGGCTCGAGGAATTGGCGATTGACGCGCTCGCGGTAAAGCGGGACGAATCGACCATCGCGACGGGTCCAGGTCAGGTGCGTGTCGTCGATCGCCGTCTGCACCGTGTCGAGCTCCGGATCGGCGGCCAGCCGATCGATGACCGCATCCAGCGTCGCGGCTCGCACCAGCGGCGAGGTCGGTTGGAAGGTCACGACGATGTCGTGTTCGCGGCCCAGGGCCGCAGCGATCTCCGGATATGAGGCGCAGACGGCAGCGTCGAGCGTGACGCCGTCGCCCGCCAGTCCATCGTGTCGTCGATGGGCGTGTGCCCCGAGTCGCCGGGCCGTGGCCAGGATCTCCGCGTCGTCGCTGGAAACCACGACATCCGGTCGATATCTGGATCGGAGCGCCGTGCCGATGGCATACGCGATCAGTGGGTGCCCGCGGAGCGAACGGAGGTTCTTGCGCGCGATCCCCTTCGAGCCGCCGCGCGCCGGGATGATGACAACGGCGGACGGCGCGTTCATCGCTTGGCTCCAAGGTCGCGCTCGGCGGCGCCGCGAGCGAGGATGTACATGCCCGCCCAGTATCCGGCGAACGTCACGAGCAGCGCCAGCGGGAAGGAGGCGAGGCCCAGGCCCGCCGCCGCGAATACCGCCGCGAGGGCCACGTCGGTGCCGAGCGCGATGAGCTGCGACAGAACGAGCGCGCGTTGCCGGCCGGTGAGGTTGAGGACGTAGCCAAGACCCGATGAGGCTGCGTAGACGCTGACGGCGGCACATCCGATCGCGAGCGGACCGATCGCCTCCATGTAGGCCGGCAGGAATATCGGGACGAGGAGCACGGCCGTGCCCGCGACGGCGACACCTGCGACCGCAGTGAGTGCTCCGGCAACGAACCCGAACTGCACGGCAGAAGTGAGGATCTGCCGTCCGTCAGCCCCCGCGCCACGGGCGTGGCTCAGGTGCGGATACAGCTGCTGGGAGAGGAACGTCGGGATCACGAGTAGTCCCGCCACCGCCATCGTCACGATCCCGTAGTGACCGACGGCTTCCCGACCGAACCAGGCATCGACGAGCCAGCGGTCGATGGTGATCAGGAGCGCGAAGACCAGACCCGCGAGCATGACTGGCGCGCCGACCCGGACCAGGGAAGCGGCAACGTCCGCTCGCCAACGCGGTCGTGGCACCCTGGGCAGTCGCCGGGTCGCGACGCCCACGACCAGCGCCGCAACGAGCAGGCGAGCGAGAACGAGGCCGTTCACGCTCCAGCGCAGGAGCGGAATGCCGAGAGCAGGTACCGCCACGGCCGTGATGCCGAGCTGGCCTGCCGCCGCCCCGAACCGCAGGTTCGCTCGGAACAGGATCTGTTGCAGGAAGAACAACTGCTGGAAGATCACGGCGAGGCCCACCAGCCAAGGTTCCACCAGCGTGGTCCCGAACAGGCTCGGCGACAACGCGACCGCCACGAGCCCGGCCGCCAGGGCGGCGATGATGGCGCCGCCGGCCGCGACATCTTCGACCATGGCGGCGTGCTCCGGCTCGCCGGCGCCGCGCAGTCGCGGGATCTCCCGGGCGGCCCCGTTGAC
>JAOUEG010000230.1 GCA_029858845.1 Chloroflexota bacterium
CATGTCCACCTCATACTCGGACCAGACCGTCCCCACCGCCTGGATGACCGGCGACGCTGCCGACAGAGCCGACGCGAACGAACCGGAGCCGGATGCCTCGGCGGGAGGTCCCACCGACGGACAGGTAGACGCCCTGACCGGGCTGCCCGTCGGGTCCGTGTTCAGCCTTCTCGTCGCCGACGAGGACGCCCGAATCGCCCGCTACCACCACGCCGCGACCGTCGTCGTCCTCGAACTGGAGGGGTACGACCGCTTCGTCGAGCGACTCGGCGAGGAGGCCGGCGATCGTATCGTCCCGGCCGTGGCCGACACGCTCCGCCGTCTTGCCCGCGAAGCGGACCACGTCGCCCGCCTCGGGCCCGGCCGATTCGCGTGCCTGATGCCCGAGACGGACGAGATCGCCGCGATCAACTATGTCGAGCGCGTCCGGCGTGCCTGCGACCTGTGGCTGGAGTCCGGCGCGATCGCGCTGCGGCTGGCCATCGGCTGGGCCGGCACGTCCGGCGATCCGTCGCTCGCGGACTGCCAGCGCATCGCCACCGACCGGATGTTCGTCGAGCTCCGCCGCGGCGCCCGCGCCGCCGGCACGACGGACGAAACGGTCGACGACGCCTGATCGCCGCGCGGAGCTAGTCCGCCCCGAGGCGGATGCCTCGCCCGGGCGTGGCACCGGTGTGACGGCCGCCCGATATCACGGGCACCCCGTTCACGATGACGTGCTCGATCCCGTCCGGAAATCGCCGCGGCTCGTCGTACGTCGCGTTGGACCGGACCGTCGCAGGGTCGAAGACGACGACATCGGCGAATGCCCCGTCGCGCAGGATCCCGCGCTGGCGCAGCCCGAGGCGGGCCGCGGCGCCGCCGGTCATCTTGCGGACCGCTTCCTCGAGGCTGAGCAGTCGCTCGTCGCGCACGAACTGGCCCAGGATCCGTGGGAAGCTGCCGTACGTTCGGGGCGCCGGCTTGTCCCCGACGAAGGTCGCGTCCGTCCCGACCAGGCCGACCGGGTGGGCGATGAACGGTCGCATCGTGGGCAGCCAGGGGCCGGTGGTGACCTGGCTGACACCGAGATCCTCGGCGAGGAGTAGATCGCAGATGACGTCGACGGCGTCCTGTCCCGTCTCGCGCATGACGTCCGCCACCGTCCGGGCTTCCCAGCGCAGCAGGTCCGGGCGCCGGAAGCCACCCAGGCGGACGTCGGCCCAGCCTTCCGTGCTCGCGTACGCCGCCCCCCGGGTCGCCAGTTCGGTCCGGATGCGGTGACGAGCTGCCGAGTCGGCCAGGCGTTGCTTGAGCGGCGCCACGCCGCCGGCCTGGATCCATGTCGGCAGTTGGATGAGCAGGCGGGTGCTGGCCCACTCCGACGGGTAGCTGTCGAAGGTGACGTCAAGTCCGGTCGCCCGGGCGTCGTCAACGAGCGCGAGGAGCTGCTCCGGACCGCCCGGATAGGTCCGCCGGTGATAGAAGTGCGTGATGTGGGATGGCGCCCCGGCCCGCCGGCCGATCTCGATCGCCTCGCGAAACGGGTCGAGGAACCGATCCCCAAGCGGATAGCGGACGTGGCTGTGGTAGATGCCACCGTGCTCACCGGCGACGCGTGTCAGTGCGACCAGTTCGTCGGTGCTCGCATAGCTGCCAGGCGGGTAGTCGAGGCCGGAAGACAGGCCGACGGCGCCGTCGCCCATCGCTTCCCGCAGAAGACCGGCCATGCGGTCCAGGGCCCGGGCGCCGGCCGGGGCGTCGTCCCAACCCATCGCCCCGATGCGCAGCTGGGAGTTGCCCACGAGCGTTCCGACGTTGACGCTCACGGTCCCGTCGAGGCGCCGCAGATAGTCGGCCACGGACAGCCAGTCGTAGTCGATGGCGGGGCGGCCGTCGAGGCCGGAATCAAGCTCGACGAACGCCTCGAGCTCGGCGCGCGAGGCGAACGGGGCAAACCCGTTGCCATCCACGCCCACGATCTCGCTGGTGACGCCCTGGCGGACCTTGGGCTCGTGGCGCGGCTCGGCAAGGATCTGGAGGCCACCATGGCTGTGCAGGTCGATGAACCCGGGCGCGACGACCTTGCCGCCGGCGTCGACGGTATCGCGGGCGTGGGCTGGCAGTTCGTCGCCGCTCGTCAGCAGCCGGAGACGGTCGCCGTCAACGACCACCGACCCGGGGCGACCGGGCGCGCCGGTCCCGTCGACGATCGTGCCGCCGGTGATGAGCAGATCAACACTGTCACGCACCGCGTGACCATAGCCTGCCCCGCCGGTCCGGTGCGGCGATCAGGCGCGCGAGCCCGGTCCGGCAAGGCGCCGGCCGCGCACCCAGGCGGCTCGAACCATGTCCGGGTGGGCTCGGAAGATCAGTCGGCTGGCGAGGTCCATCGGATCGTCGTCCGGGGCCTGTGCCTCCAGCGGCGCCACGTACGCCGGATCGATGGCGATGAGGTCGGCCTCCTTGCCCGCCTCGAGCGAACCGATGACCGCGTCCAGCCCGAGGGCGCGGGCTCCGTCCAGCGTGCCGAGCCGGATCCAGTCGAGCGGGGAGAGCATCGGACCGCTCTCGAGACCGGCCACGGCACGGGCGTTCTGGGCGTAGAACCCGACACGCATCACGCTGAAGATGCTGAGGTCCGGACCGCCCGCGACATCCGAGCCGAGTCCCAGCGATAGCCCGGCCTCCACGTAGCGCCCGAGCGGCATGACGCCGGAGGCGAGGAACAGGTTCGAGACCGGGCAATGAGCGACCCGCGTGTCCGTCTCGACGAGCCGTGCCAGTTCGCGGTCGGACAGGTGGACGGCGTGGGCCAGGACGGTCCTGGGGCCGAGGCCACCCGCCCGATCGTAGACGTCCACGTAGTCGGCCGCTTCCGGGAACAGCCGGGCAACCTCGGCGATCTCGGCGCGATCCTCGCCGACATGCGTCTGCCAGTAGGTACGGGCGCTGGACGCCAGCGCGGCGGACTCGCGGAGCATGTCGGCCGTACACGAGACGGCGAACCGCGGCGTGACGGCATAGCCGAGCCGGCCGTTCGCTGCACCGTGCCAGCGCTCGATGAGCCGAGCGCTCTCGGCCAGGCTGCGGTCCAGGATGTCCGCCGGGTCGATGGTCGGATCGTAGGTGACCCGGTCCATCATCACCTTGCCGATGATGGCTCGGATCCCATGGGCCTCGGCCGTCCGGAACGCGGTGTCGAGGCTCGCCTCGTAGACCGCCCCGTAGACCATGGCCGTGGTCGTGCCGACCGCTGCCATGGCACGCCAGGCCGCAGGCGCGACGCGTTCCGCCGCCGCGACGTCGAAGCCTCGCTCGAGCGGGAAGACGTAGCGGTCCAGCCAGGTCAGGAGGTCCAGCGCCGCCCCCAGGCCGGCATTCGGGATCTGGGGGAGGTGCACGTGCAGGTCCACCAGGCCGGGCATCACGATCCACGGCCGCAGGTCCATGGCCGTCGGCGTCGCTGCCGGACGCCCCGTGGACGGACCGGCATAGACGATCCGGCCGGCGCCATCCACCAGCACCAGGCCATCCGGTTCGTGGACGGTGCCGCCGCCGGCCAGCGGCGACAGGAGCCGAGCGCGAATGGCGAACGGCGGATCGGTCGGCAGCTTCACGGCGGCAGCCTACCAGCACGTCCCGGCCGCCGATCGCGGCTGCAGCCGGCCTGCGGCACCTGGGCCGGACAGGGAACGACCCGGATCCGACCGGATCCGGGTCGTCGCCGGTGCAGCGATCAAACGGGTCAGCGCTTCTTGCCGCGAACCTCGACGAGGTGAGCCGTCCACTCGGAGCCGCCGCGATCGATCGACGCCGAACTGCCGTGCCAGCCGCAGGTGCAGGTGATCGTCTGGGCCTGGTG
>JAOUEG010000231.1 GCA_029858845.1 Chloroflexota bacterium
CTCACGCTGGACGTCGGGACGCTCGCCTGCGCCTACCTGGGCGCCCACCGATTCGGCGACCTCGCCCGGGCCGGCCGCGTTCGGGCCTCGGATCCCAACGCCCTTCAGGCCGCGGACGTCCTCTTCACCACGTCCCGCACCCCGTTCTCGAACACGATGTTCTAGGAGATCCGGGGTCCCGGTTCTCGATCGGTACGGATCGGGGGATCGACGATCTCGGCCGATCTGATCATTCTGCCGCGCATGAGCGCAGCCGCATTTTCGACGCTCGACCGAATCCTTCGACTCCACGAGGACGAACTGATCGAGGAGACCCTCGCCGGCCTGCCCGCCTTCGTCCTTGAGCAGCAGCCCGCGTCATGCTTGAGAACTGCGGGGCTGCCGTCACCCGATGGCTGATGTTCGGGCGCCCGCCGCGCGTCGAGTGGCTTGAGCTGAGCGCGCTCTCTTACTGCGTCCTCACGGAACGCTACGAAGACGGGGACGCAACCTGACTTGAAAGGCCTGCGGTTGCCGTGGAGGCACGCTAGGATCGGCGCGTGACCTCGCTCCACCGCTATCGACTCGGCCATGATTTTCGAGACTCGGGGTCGCTGAAGGCCGACGACGATCAGTTCCTGAGTTGGATCAACCTTCCCGGTAGCGGGATGCGCAATATGGGCGGTATCCGCCCGTTGAAGTTCACGGCCATCGAACCGGGGGTGACCGCGGCGATCGTCCTAGTTACGGACGAGCGGTCGGCCGGCTCAGCGTCGAACCCTTGGGACGACCTCGTCGACCTACCGCACGGGCGCATCGTCTACTGGGGTGACGCGAAGTTCGACCTGAAGAGGACCGTCGATCAATTTCCAGGCAACCGAGCCCTCCGCGACGCCTTCAACCAAGTGCTCGACAGCCAGGTCGCCTTCGTGCCCCCGATCCTGCACTTCAGCAAACGGGCGACTGGTGTCCTGAGATTCAACGGACTATGCGTTCTTGATCGCCTCGAACTGACGTGGTTCGAGGATCACGGGCGCCCGGTGCGGAACTACAGGGCACACCTGACGATTCTTGATGAGGAGTTTGTCGAGGTCGATTGGGTTCACTCCCGAATGACCGCCCGCTCAGCGTCGGAGCTGGTCGGTCGAGGGCCCGACTCATGGCGCCGGTACCAGGACGGTGTCGTTGACCGGTTGCGTGTCTGGGCTCCCCAGGTTCGGCCCCCGACGTCGCAGCTTCCTCAGATCGGGACGAGCGATGCCGGTCTGTTGGATCAGCTCATCCAACTAACGCCGACGGGATTCGAGGCGGCCGTCGTCTCGCTGTTCGGCGAATTGGACGAAGTGCGCCACAACATCACGAGAACACGACCGACCGCGGATGGAGGTTTTGACTTCATCGGCTCGTTTACGCTTCCACCGCCAATTCAGTACGAGATCCCCTTCCGCGGTGAGGCGAAGCGGTACGCGCGCACAACACCTGTTGGACCGAAGGACATATCGCGTCTCGTTGCACGCCTGGGTCGCGGCCAATATGGGATCTTCGTGACGACCTCCTACTTCACGCGTCAAGCCCAAGAGGAGGTTCTGGAAGATCGCTATCCCACCTCACTGGTGGCTGGCGCTGATTTGGTGCGGATCATGCGCGAACTGCGCGTCGCACGCGGGGGCCAGATCAGCGCAGCCTGGCTCCGCTCAGCGGAATCGGAGGCTCTGCGACCTGTCGCCGGAATGCGGAGAGCCGCGGAAGCCCAAGCGCCGTACGAGACCTGAAACTCAGTACGGCGCAGGAGTTCAGACGCGTCGACTGAACGTCCTCTCTAGTGGTGCCGTCCGGCTCTGGGGCCCGCCGAATGCGTAGCGCACGGTGAGACGCCGGTGAGGCGCCTGTCACAGCGCATCGGCTGAAACGTCTGACCTCGGGTCGGATCGCACACGCACCCGCGCTTGCCGACCTGAGGGGTCTGCCATGGACGCACGACGTGGTCCAGGGGCCAGGGGTCCGAGGATGTCCCGTCTCCTCCTCGTGACGGTGATCGCGGCCCTCGTCGGAGGCTCATGTGGGGGCGCCGCCCCCTCTTCGTCACCATCCTCTTCCGGCCGATCGCTGCCGCCCGCCTCACCGATGGACACAGGTGGCACCCCGCCGACGAACACGCCGAGTCCGGGGTCCACCTCCGGCACGAACCCGGATGAGGGCGCGTGGGCCGGTCTCGAGTTGCCGCCCCTGCCGGCGGTCGCCGATCTCGAAGCCACCAAGGGCAATGGCGCGGTCGTCGCCGCCGACACGGCCTTCCGCCTGACGAGTCGCGACGGCACTCCGGTCGCCGAGCTTGCCAAGCGGCTCGAGGTCCAGCCGGCGCTCGGTCTGCGCGCCGAGGCGCCGAGCGGGGATTCGGTCACGCTCCGGCCAAAGGACCGCCTCCGGGCCGGCCAGCCGTACCGCTTCACCCTCCGTCGCTCCGACGGCTCGATCGCGCGCGCCTGGACCGTGACCGCCGCCAAGGCGCTCCGGATCGTGGGCTCGATCCCGGGCGATCAGACCGATGGCGTCCCGCGCACCACCGGCATCGAGGTCACGTTCGACCAGGCCGGCGTCACCGCCGCGGCGATGAAGGACCACTTCTCGATCAGTCCCAAGGCGAGCGGCAGGTTCGAGGTGCACGGGCGGACCGTCGCGTTCGTCCCGGCCAAGCCGCTCAAGGCGCGCACGGTCTACACCGTCACCGTGACGAAGGGCGTCCCGCTCTCGGGCACGGGCCAGTCGCTCGGGGCGGACTACCGGTTCCAGTTCGAGACGAAGGGCACGGGGCCGGAGGTCGGCCTTCGCCCGTTCGATCTCCTGACCGACACCGCCGTCCGTGATGCCCCCGTCGTGCTCGCGTACTTCTGGGACGACAAGGACGACGGGAAGACCGCGATCCCGAAGACCGTCCCCGTGACGGTCCACCGGCTCGATGGCCTCACGGCGGCGACCGCCGCGTACACGAAGCTCGCGAACGCGCCGGACTGGACGCGATCCGCCGGGGCGCCGATCGCAACGAGCCAGCTCACGCGGGTCCTCAAGGCGGATCTGCGGACACACCGGATCGTCGATGAGGAGGGCGGGGTCCGCGAGGCATGGCTGCGCCTGCCCGATCCGCTGGCTCGCGGGTGGTACGTCCTCACGCTCACGTACGGCGGCGCGAAGTCGCAGGTGCTCCTCCAGGTGACCGACCTCGCCGCGTATGCCATGGTCACGACCTCGAAGACCGTGGTCTGGGTGAACTCCGTGCGAAGCGGCCGGCCGGTGGCCGGTGCGACCGTGTCTCTCTCCGGGACGTCGCTCGGGCGCACGGACGAGGACGGGCTGCGCGTCGCCGTGACGCCCGCGTCCTTCGCAGACAGCCGCCACGTCACGACCCCCTTCGTCACCGTGCGGGACGCCGATGGCCGGGAGGTGTTCCTCCCGATCGGCGGCGGGGGACTCTGCGGCAAGTGCGACACCGGGATGATCAGTGATGGGGGATCGGCGGCGGCCGACGCCTGGTGGAGCGTCCTCATGTTGGATCGCCAGACGCTGCGCAGCACGGACCGGGCGAACGTCTGGGGCATCGTGCGCGCACGCGACGGCGGCGCCCTCCCGGCGTCGGTCGAGATCCGCCTGATCGCGTCCGAGAGCTGGGAGCCAGCCGGGGCCACGCCAGTCGTCGTCGAACGACCGAGGCTCGCCCCGACCGGCATGTTCACCGCGGACATCGAGTTCGCGGACGTCCCCGTCGGGTACTACCAGCTCGAGCTCCGGGCGAACGGCGAGACCATCGAGAACACCTGGGTGCAGGTCGGCCCGATCGTCAAGCCCGCGTACACGCTGGAGGTCACGGTA
>JAOUEG010000232.1 GCA_029858845.1 Chloroflexota bacterium
TCCAGCTTCCAGAAAGCCTCCAGAGCCTCGTGCTCAGCCGCATCGACGGGGCCCCCGAGGAGCCGCGGCGGACGATGAAGGTCGCGGCGGTCGTGGGCCGGACGTTCCAGGTCCCGGTCCTGCCGGGGGCATACGAAGAGCTCGGGACGGTGGATACCGTGCTCGAGCACCTCGAGACACTCCGCTCCCGCGACCTGGTGGCCCTGGACCGCGAAGCGGAGCAGGCCTGGATCTTCGTGCACGGCATGACCCAGGAGATGGCGTACGAAAGCCTCCCGTTCGCGATGCGCTCCCTTCTCCACGGACGGATCGGCGCCTACATCGAGCGGAGCGAGGCCCACGATCTCGAGCGCTGGATCCCGCTCCTCGAGCACCACTACTGGCGCAGCGACCGCGAGGGGAAGAAGCGCGAGTACCTGATCAAGGCCGCGGAACAGGCGCAGGCCGCCTATGCGAACGCCGCGGCCGTCGTCTACTACGACCGGCTCCTGCCCCTGCTCGACGGGGCGGAGCGAGTGGAGGAGGCGATCAAGTTCGCCGAGGTCCTCCAGCTCATCGGCGACATCCCACGGGCCGAGGAGGTCGTCCTCGAGGCCCGCGCCGTCGCCGAACAGCTCGAGGATGCCCGCCAGGTGGCCCGCTGCGACCACTCGCTGGCAGAGTCCGCTCGCCGCATGGGCCGCTATGACGAGGCGCTCGCCCGGCTCGAGCAGGCGTCCGAGGGCTTCCGGTCGGTCGGCGACGAGCTCGGTGTGGCCGCGGCCTACCAGATCGTCGGGACCGTCAATGCCCAGCGGGGCGACCTGGAGATCGCTCGCTCCCGCTACCTGGACAGCCTCGCCATCCGGGAGCGCCTTGACGATGGGGCCGGGGTTGCGGCCCTGACGAACAACCTCGGCATCGTGGCGCTCCACATGGGTGAGCACGAGCGTGCCCGAGATTTCGGGGAACGCGCCCTCGAGCTGTATACCGAGCTCGGCGATCGGCGGCGGATCTGCCAGTGCGAGATCAACCTGTCGATGGTGGACGAAGCCACCGGTGACCATGAAGCGGCCCTGGGCCATTCCGAGCGTGCCGTCAGCCTCGCTCGAGAGGTGGGCGACCGCCTCAGCTTCGCGCAAGCCCAGAACATCCGGGGGGATGCGCTCCGGGACCTTGATCGACTGGACGCCGCCGGCATGGCCTACGCCACGGCATTGCGAGCGTACCGCGACCTCAACGACCAGTGGCCGCTGATGATCCTCTTCGAGGACATCGCCGCCCTGGCGGCACGCCTGGACCGGCCGGGCGAGTCGCTCACGCTGGTGGGAGCGGCGGACGCGCTGCGGGTCGCGATCGGCGCGACCCAATCGGCCGCAGACGAGGAGCTGCTCGAGGCGCGCCTCGAGCGTGCGACGTCCGCGCTAGGGGACGCGGTCGCGAGCGAGGCCAGGGACGCAGGGCGACGCCTGTCGCTCGATGGCGCGATCGAGCTTGCTTTGGGCGTTTCCGAGGTGGCTGCCGGCTAGCGCATGGTGCCGGGTGGCAACGGTAACGGCGTCGCCATCCCGTGTACGTTCAAGTTGGCTAGGAGAATCGTACCGTGGGGCGGTCGCGATTCTTCCCATGAATGCCGCCAGTAGGGTAGGGTTTGCAGCCTTACGCGTGCGCATCGGAGATGCCCTCGCAGACATTGCGCTAACGGTCGGCATGAGCGAAGACGAGAGGAATCTGCATTGAGGTTCAACGGTCAGACGTCGCGGTCCGTTCGCCCACCAAAGACCGGGAGCCGAGCGGGTGCGCCCGGCACGAAGGGCCCGGGTGCCGCCCTCCTGATGATCGCCGTCCTCGCAGCGCAGTTGATCGCCGTCAGCGCGCCATCCGCGGCCGTGGCAGCGCCCGTGCCGGCGCCGGCCTCGCCATCCTCGACCAACGCCGTCCCGGCTGAGCTGGGCGTCGAGATCTACCAGGGCAACCCGGGGTCTTCCTACCAGGGGTTCAACGGGGCGGGCTCACCGTTCCCGAACCCCCAGGACCTGACCACGCTCGGACCGCGGGACTGGGCGCTGTGGGGCCTGGAAGGCTCGAACGATCTCACCCCCGGCGAGCAGAAGCTGGATGGAACGGCGATCGGGTCCCTGAGGGAGATCCCTACCGATGGAGCACCCGAACGAGTCGGCAGCATCGACGGCGACACGTCGCGACCATTCCGATTCAGCTGGACGGACGGTACGCCGACGGAGACCGGTTCCGAGATGGACGCCGGGATCCGGTACACGACGCCGGTGGACGGCTCGGGCTTCGGGCTCTCCGTCCCGGTCTCGCCGACGCAGCAGGTCCTCTACCTGTTCGCCTCCGTCCAGGGTGGCGACGGGATCCTGAAGGTCAGGATGCCCGGTCATGCGGACGTCGTGAATTCGGACTCGGCCGGCAGCAACAACAACGACCATGGGGCGGTCTACACGATCACGTTCACCGGTGACGAGGGTGGGAACCTCGACCTCGAGTACACCCTCAAGTGCCCGAAGAAGGGCTGCGACGCTGCCTCGCGGGTCACGATCTATGCCGTGGCCCTGAAGGGCGGGAGCGATCCCACCCCCTCGGCGCTCGCGGTCGAGAACGCCACCCCAGCCGAGATCTACCTCCTGGAGGACGGCCTCGGCGCCGTCAACGCCACGGTCGAAAGCCGCATCGTCAGCGGGATCGTGGATTCCGCTGACCTGACGGCCACGGTCCTGCGCTCGGACGGCGAGCCCGCCCCCGGCCTGACGGCCATTGTTTCCGACCCGACCCTCGTCGAGGGGACCCACCTCGTCACGATCCAGCAGCAGGACGTCGCTGCGGAGGAGCGCTGTCTCTACGGCGACCGGTCTCCGTCCGACTGCGAGTACACCGTCCGGATCGGCGGCTCGATCACGCCCGCCGGCGACGTCACCCCGGCGGATATCACCGTCCGGATCTGGCCGCGCACGCCGAACACGCCATTGCTCTATCGCGCGTCGCCGGAAAGCGGGCAGGTCCATGTCGCGGGCGTCGTGTGGGCCGACCCGGCAGTGCCGGGTGCCCAGTACACCGTCGAACTCCTGGCGTCATCCTCCTGTTCGATGACCTCCGACCCGCCGGCGCAGCTGGGCGGGACCCCAGAGGCGGCCGGGTCCACGATCCTCGCAACCGCTGACGCCAACGGGCGCGTCGATTTCGACGGCGTCGTGGACATCGATCCGTCGGCCGAGCCGACGTATGTCGCCGCCCGCGTCACGGCCCCGGATATCGGAAGCCTGATCGGGCCGTGCATCATCGTTTCGCCATGGAACGACACCTGGGAGAAGGCCGTC
This sequence comes from Chloroflexota bacterium, assembly GCA_029858845.1. GTDB lineage: Bacteria > Chloroflexota > Limnocylindria > Limnocylindrales > CSP1-4 > SPCO01. Next base: position 3,315 of record JAOUEG010000232.1, read on the forward strand.
ACGATCAACGCCAACGACACCGTCGGCGGGTATCTCGACGATTTCGCCCGGTCCCGCTGGTATCGATTCCCGATCACGCCGGGTGGGAGCGTCCGCCTCACCCTGTCCGGACCCGGCGGCAGCGACCTGCCGGCGGACTACGACATGTTCCTGTTCTCGGACATCGGCCAGGAACTCGAGGCCCTTGAGGCGGCCGACACCGAGGCCGAGATCACCGCGCAGTTCGCGGGTAGCTCGGCGTTCATCGGCAGCTCCGCCTATATCGGCAGCTCCGCCTATATCGGCAGCTCGGCCTACATCGGGAGCTCGGCGTTCATCGGCAGCTCCGCCTATATCGGCAGCTCGGCGTTCATCGGCAGCTCCGCCTATATCGGCAGCTCCGCCTATATCGGCAGCTCGGCCTACATCGGGAGCTCGGCGTTCATCGGCAGCTCCGCCTATATCGGCAGCTCGGCGTTCATCGGCAGCTCGGCCTATATCGGCAGCTCCGCCTACATCGGGAGCTCGGCCTTCATCGGCAGCTCCGC
>JAOUEG010000233.1 GCA_029858845.1 Chloroflexota bacterium
AGCGGGTCTGCCGCGCGGCCGGAGCGTAGCCCTCCGCGTCGTCATCGTCGTAGCCACCCCGGTAGCCTGCCGCGCCCGGCCTCCTGATCCGGGAGTGGGGTACGACGTGGTCGCGTCGGATGCCCCGGAAATCCTCGAGGGAGGTCCAGCCGCGGTCCGCGTTGCGCTCCAGGAACTCCGTCATCCCGGTGGTGAGCGCCTCGATCACGTTGGGGCCGATGGCATGGTCGAGCATCGCCGCGGTCGCCACCTGGACCGTACCGCAACCCAGGAGGAAGTAGCTGAGAGCGTGCTCGAATCGCGAGATCCCGCCGATCCCGGAGAACTCGCGGTCGGGGAACGCCTGGGTCATCTGGGCCATCTTGGCCAGCGACTGGGGCAGGATGGCCGGCCCGCCGAGCCCACCCGACGAGACGAAGCCATCTACGTTGACTTCGAAATCCAGCGTCAACGGGTCGATCGGCGGCAGGGACGGGAACGTGTTCGATGACGAGATCGCGTCCGCACCCCCACGGAACGTTGCCTCGGCCTCCTCCACGATGTCGGCCGTGGCCGGCGTCAACTTGACCCAGACCGGGACGCGGGCGACCTCCTTGACGGCCTGGGTGGAGACGGAACACAGGACCGGGTCCTTGCCCACGTTGGCCCCCATGTCCACGCGATCCATGTGCGGGCACGAGAAGTTGAGTTCGATGGCGTCCGCGCCGGCATCCTGCACCGCCTGGGTGAGGGTCTGCCAGTTGCCCAGCTCCTTGTCGTTGCCGGAGCCGGCCATGATCGAGGCGACGAGCACCCGATCCGGAAAGGCGCGCTTGATCGACGACAGGCGAGGCACCCACCACTCGAGCGGCTTGTCCGAGATGAGCTCCCAGTTCCACGAGGCGACGAGGGTCGCGTCCGGACGCTTCGCCATGGACAGGCGGTAGCCGCCGTGATCGACGCGCAGGAACTTGGTCTTGGGGCCCGCGATGTTATCGACCGGATGCAGGCCGATCGTCTTGGTGACGACGCCGCCCCAGCCAGCCTCGTAGGCTCGGATGATGTTGCTCTCGGACTCGGTCGGCGGCGCGGACGAGAGCAGGAACGGGTTCACGAACCGGAGTCCCGTGAAGGTGGTGGACAGATCGGCCATCGGGCGTCTCCTTGCCTGACGATGACGGCGATGGTCCAACCTGACGATCGGTCGGCGCTAGGGCCACTTGGCCCATCGGGCCGATGCGGCCCTGGGTGGTCGGGACACTTGGCCCTTGTCCGGGAAGGGGCCGATCAGGAGACTCGAGGCACGGCGCGCGGCCCGTCGGCAACGCAGCCTGCGGCCGCGCCGGCACGGGAGGACAGCGGTGCGCGACGGCCCGGCGATCCAACTCGATGCGCTCACGCGGTCCTTCGGCGCCACGCGAGCCGTCGACGGGTTGAGCGTGGACGTGCCCCGCGGGATGATCTTCGGCTTCCTCGGACCCAACGGCGCTGGCAAGACCACGACGATCCACCTGCTGCTCGGCCTGCTGGAGCCCACGAGCGGCCAAGCCGAGGTGCTCGGATTCGACCCCTGGCGCCAGGGCGACGAGGTGCGCTCCAGGACCGGCGCCGTCCTCGAGGACACCGGGATCTACGAGGCCCTGACGGCCGAGGCCAACCTCGAGTTCTTCGCTCGTGCCTGGCGCATGCCGAGCGACCAGCGTCGCGACCGGATCCGCGAGCTGTTGTCCGGGATGGGTCTCTGGGACCGCCGGCGCGAGAAGGCCGGAACCTGGAGCCGGGGCATGCAGCAGCGCCTCGCCCTGGCACGTGCCCTCCTGCATCGACCCGCGCTGCTGTTCCTCGACGAGCCGACTGCCGGCCTCGACGTCATGGCGGCGACGGCCGTCCGCGACGATCTCGCCACCCTCGCCGGTCGCGATGGGGCGACGATCTTCCTCACCACCCACAACATGGCCGAGGCCGAGCGACTGTGCAGCGTCGTCGCCGTGATCCGGGCCGGCAGACTCGTGGCACTCGGAAGCCCCTCGGAGCTGCGGGCACGCACGGGACCACCCCGGCTGGAGATCTTCGGCAGCGGCTTCGACGAGCAGACCATCGCAGTCCTGCGGGCCCGTCCAGAGGTGGCCGGCGTCCAGCGCGTCGACGGGCACCTGACCCTCCAGCTCGGTGACCACGCCGAGTCCGGTCCGCTGGTCAGCCTCCTCGTCCGTGGCGGAGCACAGATCGACGAGGTTCGTCGCGGCCAGGCCAACCTCGAGGAGGTCTTCGTGACGCTGATGGAGGAGGAGGCATGATCGCCGACCTCCGGACCATGTTCTGGAAGGAATGGCGATCACTGATCGGCGGTCGCGCTCGCCGTCAGGTCGTCCTCACCGGCGGGATGCTGTCCATCTGGGCGATCTGGTTCCCGATCCAGATGGGCGGTCGTTGGGTGTCCGATCCCATCCCGATGGCGATCCTGGGCATCACCCTCCCGATGGTCGTGGCAGGGATCGTGGTCCCGGACGCGATCGCCGGCGAGCGGGAGCGCCACACCCTGAGCACGCTTCTTGCCAGCCGGCTGCCTGACCGGTCCATCCTGTACGGCAAGCTCCTGTTCGCGGTGGGCCTCGGCTGGTTGACCGCCCCGGTCACCCTGGCCGTCGCCCTGGTCGTTGCCAACGTCACCGACCCGGACGCCGCACCACTGATGTACGACGGCGCGGTCCTCATCGGGGTGCTGGTCCTGGCGTTCCTGGTCGCCGCCCTCACTGGCGCGATCGGCCTGTTCGTCTCGCTTCGCGCCGGAACCGCTCAGGAGGCGCAGCAGCTCACGCTGCTCGGTCTCATGGTGCCGCTGATGGCGCTGGGATTCGGCGCCACCGCACTCCTGTCCAATCGGGAGATCGCGCGGGATCTGATCGACTTCCTGGGCGGCCAGGAGGCGCGTCTGATCGTGATCGCGATCATGCTCGTGCTGCTGGTGGTGGATGGCCTGCTCATCGTCGCCGCGGACCGGCGATTCCGGCGCGGGCGGCTTGTCGACCGCTCTCGCTGAGCCCGCGCAGGTCCGCAGCGTCGCAGAAGGCCCCGAGCTGACGAAGACCTCGGAGCGACACGGACATCGAGTCGATCACGCGGCCCATGGCGCCGGGCAACCTGCGTGCCGGCCTTCCCGGGGCGATAGCATGGCCGGATGCTGACCTATCCTGTGCCCGGCGCCATCGTGACCGAACGTGAACACCGCCTCCCGCTGGATCACGCGGTCCCGGACGGCGCCCGCATCACCGTCTTCACGCGCGAGATCGCGGATCCCGACGCAGGTGAGGGCAAGCCCTACCTGCTCTTCCTCCAGGGCGGTCCCGGTTTCGAGGCCAGCCGGCCCACCAGCCCTCCCAGCGGCTGGATGGCCAGGGCGATCCAGGACTACCGGGTCCTGCTTCTCGATCAGCGCGGTACGGGGCGCTCCACGCCGGTCGGTGAGATCCCGGGCGCGACGCCGGCCGAGCGGGCCGCCTACCTGACCCACTTCCGGGCCGACGGCATCGTCAGGGATGCCGAGCTGATCCGGGAGGAACTCGGCGGTGAGCGCTGGAGCGTGCTGGGTCAGAGCTTCGGCGGCTTCACCTCGATGTCGTACCTCTCGTTCGCCCCGCACGGGCTCCGCGAGGCGTTCATCACCGGCGGCCTCGCGCCGATCGGTCGACCCGTCGACGATGTCTACCGGGCCACCTACGTCCGGCTGCTGGAGCAGAACCGCCGCTACTTCGAGCGCTACCCGCAGGATCGGGCGCGCGTCCGCGAGATCCATCGGCGCCTGGGCGACGAGGACGTCCGCCTGCCGTCGGGCGATCGGCTCACGGCACGACGGT
>JAOUEG010000234.1 GCA_029858845.1 Chloroflexota bacterium
TCGAGCACACGGCGGTCACGGAGGTGCTCACCAGGGACGAGAGGGTGACCGGCGTCCGGACAGAGGCCGGCGAGATCGCCTGCGACGTCGTCGTCAATTGCGCCGGGATGTGGGCTCGCGAGCTGGGGGCGAAGAACGGCGTCAGCATCCCCCTCCATGCGGCGGAACACTTCTACCTGGTCACCGAGCCGGTTGACGGGCTCCAGCCCGACCTGCCGGTCCTGCGCTGCCCGGACGACACCGCGTACATCCGGGAGGACGCGGGCAAGATCATGGTCGGGTTCTTCGAGCCCGGCGCCAAGCCATGGGGGATGGATGGGATCCCGGAGGACTTCGCGTTCGGGACGCTGCCGGAGGACTGGGATCACCTCGCCCCCTTCGTCGAGATGGCCGCCCGCCGGCTCCCGATCCTCGACGACATCGGGATCCGGCTGTTCTTCAACGGACCGGAGAGCTTCACGCCGGATGACCGCTACATCCTGGGCGAGGCGCCGAAGATGGCCGGCTACTTCGTGGCCGCCGGGTTCAACTCGGTGGGCTTCCAGTCCGGGCCCGGTGCCGGCCGAGCGGTCGCGGACTGGATCGTGGACGGCCACCCGCCGATGGATCTCTCCGAAGTGGACATCCGGCGGTTCATGCCGTTCCAGTCCAACCGGCGCTACCTGAAGGAACGCACGACCGAAGTCCTGGGCCTCCTCTATGACATGCACTGGCCGTTCCGCCAACCGGACACCGCCAGGGGCGTCCGCAGGAGCCCGCTCCATGACCGCCTGACCGCAGCCGGGGCCTGCTTCGGCGAGACCGCCGGGTGGGAGCGCGCCAACTGGTTCGCGACCCCGGGGATGGAGCCGGCCTACCGCTACAGCTGGGGTCGCCAGAACTGGTTCGATGCCTCGGCCGCGGAGCACCATGCCGTCCGCGAGGCGGTCGGCGTCTTCGATCAGAGCTCCTTCGGGAAGCTGCTCGTCCAGGGCCCCGATGCCGAGGCGGTCCTGAACCGGATCTGCGCCAATGACGTGGCGGTCGAGCCGGGCCGAATCGTCTATACGCAGTGGCTCAACGAACGGGGCGGCATCGAGGCCGACGTGACCGTCACGCGTCTCGACGAGACCCGCTTCATGGCGATCAGCGCGGCGGCGGACCAGGTGCGCGATCAGGAGTGGGTGGAACGACACATCCCGCCGGAGGCCCGCTGTGTCGCCACCGACGTGACCGCAGCCTGGGCGGTCATCAACGTCCAGGGGCCGAACTCGCGCGAGTTGCTGTCGCGCATCTCCCCGGCCGATCTCTCCAGCGACGCCTTCCCCTATCTCACCGCGCAGAAGATCGAGGTCGGGCTGGCGACGGCCTGGGCGTTCCGTGCCACCTACATGGGCGAGCTCGGGTGGGAGTTGCACGTACCGACCGATCAGGCCCAGCACGTCTACGACGAGCTGATCGGCGCGTCCCAGGGCCTGGGCCTGCGGCACGCCGGCTACCACGCCCTCAACTCGCTGCGGATCGAGAAGGCCTACCGGTTCTGGGGATCGGACATCACGGACGAGGACACGCCGCTCGAGAGCGGCCTCGGCTTCGCGGTCGCCTGGGACAAGCCCGGCGGCTTCATCGGCCGGGACGCCCTGCTGCGCTCACGTGACGAAGGGCTGCGCCGGCGCCTGGTCGCCTTCGCCCTGGACGATCCGGGTCCGCTGACCTATGGGAATGAGCCCATCTGGCGGGACGGCGAGCTCGTGGGCAAGACGACCTCGGGCTGGTACGGGCACACGGTGGGACGGGCGATCGCGCTCGGCTATGTCGGAACGGGCGAACCGGGAGCGACAACGGCCGAGTGGATCATGTCCGGGACGTACGAGTTGGAGATCGCCAACGAGCGATCTGCGGCGCGGCCGTCGCTGCGGCCGCTCCACGACCCGAAAGGCGAGCGGGTCCGCATGTGAGGACCGCGCCCCGCGTCGGAGCGCTGCGGGGCGGCAGGACCGGCCGGGCGGGCGTCGACAAGGCGGGCGCCAACGCCCTGCGAACGCTCCTCGTGCGCCGATCCGACCCGTCGGTCGAGATCCCGGGCACCCCGCCGCCGCCGGTGCGAGCCGCTTCGCTGGGCGGTGAGACTTTGCGCTAGGCTTGCCGCCCATGCGCACACTCGGGCGGAGGTTGGTCACGCTCGTATCCGGCGTCGGCGCACGACCGGGCGATCCGGTCGAGCTGCGGATGCGCAAGGCGCTGCTCGTCCTGGTCGCCCTGATGGTCCTGCCCGCAGCGGCTGTCTGGGGAGCGCTGTACTGGCTCGCCGACGAGCGCACCGCCGCACTCCTGCCGTGGACGTTCCTCGTCGGGTCGCTGGCCAGTCTCGCCGCGTTCGGTCTGACCGGCAGCTACCTGCTGCTGCGCCGATCGCAGCTGCTCCTCGTCCTGCTGATCCCGTTCCTGCTCACGATCTCGCTCGGGGGGCTGGCCGCCTCTGGCGGGGTGATCCTCTGGTCGCTCCTTGCCCCACTCGGCGCCATCACGTTCGACAGTCCGAGACGGGCCTGGCGCTGGTTCGTCGCGTACGCGATCCTGCTCGCCGCAGCCGTACCGCTCTCCGCGACCGTTCGTCCGGTCGCGGCCACGCTTCCGGATGCCATGGCGCTGGCCTTCCTCATCATGAACGTCGGCGCCGTCTCGCTCATCGCCTTCGTCCTCCTGGCCACCTTCGCCCGACAGCGCGAGGATGCCCAGCAGCAGGCGGACGGACTCCTGTTGAACATCCTCCCTGCCGAGATCGCGGAGCTCCTGAAGGCGGATGCCCAGCAGATCGCCGAACAGTTCGACGACGCGAGTGTCCTGTTCGCGGACGTCGTGGACTTCACGCCGCTGTCCGCGAGCCTCTCGCCAGCCGACGTCGTGAGCCTGTTGGACCGACTGTTCACGGACTTCGACGCGCTGGTGGACCGCTTCGGGGTCGAGAAGATCAAGACGATCGGAGACGCGTACATGGTCGCATCCGGGGTCCCCCGGCGGCGATCCGACCACGCCCAGGTCCTGGCCTTCATGGCCCTCGAGATGCAGGATGTCGTGGGGCGCCATGCCCGCGACGACGGCCGCGCGCTCGAGCTGCGGATCGGGATCAACTCCGGGCCGGTCGTGGCGGGTGTGATCGGGCGGCGGAAGTTCATCTACGACCTGTGGGGCGACGCGGTCAATACGGCCAGCCGAATGGAATCCCATGGGGCGCCCGGCCAGATCCAGATCGGCGAGACCACCTACGAGCTACTGAAGGACGATTTCGAATGCCGGGCGCGGGGTCCGGTGGAGGTGAAGGGCAAGGGCGTCATCAACACGTGGTACCTGCTCGGACCAGCGAACGGTCGGATCGGGAGGGCGCCCGCGTGACCAGGTCCCCGAGCGGCTGGGACGTCGGCAGCCCGGTCCAGGCGGAGATCTTCGTGATCTGGCGCGGCGGCGACCACCTCGAGCTCACGGGACCGTGCGGTGCGGCGCCCTGGATCGTCGAGCTCGGCGAGGCCGATCATCCGGTCGAGGTCGTGGACCGGATCGTGCGCGACGTCGTCGGTGAGCCCCGGCTCGTCCACTCCACCTCGTGGCGGCGCGACCGTGGTGCCGTCCTGTTGAGCTTCGTCGTCGTCATCGACGATACCCTGGTCGGATCGATGCCCAGCGAGCCCATCGGGCGAGTTGCGCTGGCCCGCTCCGAGGCGACCGCCGCTCCCCGTGACATCGCCCATGCGCAGGTGGTCGAGCACGGCCTCCGACACCTTGCCTGGCTGGTCCAGGATGATCTCGTCGTGCGGGCAGAGCTGGACCCGGCCTGGCAGGCCATCCTGGCCGAG
>JAOUEG010000235.1 GCA_029858845.1 Chloroflexota bacterium
CGGCTTGCTCAGGCTCCCGGCGATCGGCGCGTCCGCGGGCATCCGTTCGCCGATGGACGACAGGATCACGACCGGAATCCGAGCAGGGCCCGTGACGGATCGGATCTCGCCGGCCAGGGCGAGCCCATCCATGTCCGGCATCCGCAGGTCGCTCAGGACGACATCGAACCGGGCGCCGCCTCGCAGCCACTCGAGCGCCTCGGCGGGCGCCCCGGTTTCGCGCGCCTCCACGCCCCATCGTGCAAGTTGCGCCACGAGGATGCGGCGATTGGTGGCGTTGTCGTCCACGATCAGCGCCCGTCGGCCGGCCAGACCCTCCGGCTCATCCCGATTCGGGGCTTCGGCCGAACCGATCGCCTCGGGAACCAGGATCCGCAATAGGAACGTGCTGCCCTCGCCGGAGACGCCGGAGCTCTCCGCCGTCAGCGAGCCGCCCATCGCCTCGGCGAGGCGGCGGCTGATGATGAGTCCGAGGCCAGTGCCGCCGAAGCGCCGCGAGATGCTGGCATCCGCCTGGGAGAAGCTTTGGAACAGGCGACCGATCCGATCGGGCGGGATCCCGATGCCCGTGTCCCGGACCTCGATCGAGATCTCCCAACGTTCCTCCCCGTCGTGGCCGGCGGTACGGAGGAGACGACCCGTGGCCGTCAGGACGACCTCGCCGGACTCCGTGAATTTGACGGCGTTGGACAGGAGGTTGAGGACGATCTGGCGGAAGCGCCCGACATCTCCGACGAGACGCTGAGGGACGGACTCGTGGACCTCGTAGGCGAGCTCGATCCCCTTGTTCGCCGTCGCCGGTGCCAGCACGTCAAGGGCGCCCTCGATCGCGCGCCGCAGGTCGAACGGCTCGGCCTCGAGATCGATGCGACCAGCCTCGATCTTCGAGAAGTCGAGGATGTCGTTGATGATGGTCAGGAGCGCGTCGCCGCTGGTGCGGATCGTCTCGGCGTAGTCCCGCTGCTCGTCCGAGACAGGCGTTTCCAGGAGCAGCCCGCTCATCCCGATGATCGCGTTCATCGGCGTTCGGATCTCGTGACTCATCGCGGCCAGGAAGGACCCCTTGGCCTGGTTGGCGGCATCGGCCTCCTGGCGCGCAGCCTGGAGCTCCGTGATGTCGTGGTAGACGGCGTAGAAGCCGGTGTGCTCGCCGTCGATCACCAGGGGAACCATCACGATCTCGACATCGACGACCCCGCCATCGTGGCGCGCACGCCGGCTGATCCGCGTGGCGCGTCCGGTCGCGAGCGCCTCGCGTGCGACGCCGTGTCCCTCTGCGCGCATCTCGTCGCCGGCCATGATGAGCTCGTCGATCCGCCGGCCGATGGCGGCGTCAGGGGCGTAACCGAAAAGGCGCTCGGCAGCCGGGTTCCAGGCCGTCACGCGCTCGTCGCGGTCCATGGTGACGACGGCGGCTGGGCTGATCTCGACGAGCGATTCGAAGTACAGCTTCTGGCGCCGGATCTCGTCGGCTGCATCGTGCTGGGCCGTCACATCCAGGAAGAACCCGAGGACGTACTCCGGCGTGCCGTCCTCGGTTCGGATGAGGGTGTTGTCGTCCCGGATCCAGACCGGGCGCCCGTCCGCTGCGACGATCCGATACTCGAACGTGGCCCGATCGGCCGCACGGTGCTGGCCGATCTGCCCCGCCTCGATCCCGGCACTGTCGTCGGGATGGACGATCGATTCGAAGAAGCCGGGCTCGAGCCATCGCACCGCCGGGTACCCGAACATCGCCTCGATCGGCGGACTGACATAAAGGGATGCGCCGAGCGGGTCGTCGGGCGAGTCCATGTAGACGGCCAGCGGCAATTCGTCGACCAGGCGACGGTAGCGCCGCTCCGCCTCCGCCTGGGCCTGCATGGCCTCGGTCAGCTCGGCCGTCCGCTCATCGACCCGCCGCTCCAGGGTGGCGACGTTCTCGCGGAGCTGGACGGTCATGTCGTTGAAGGCACCGGTCAGCTGGCCGACCTCATCCTCCGAAGTGACGGGCACGGTCGCTGTGAGGTCGCCGCCGGCGACGGCCGTCGCGGTCGTGGCGAGGGCCAGGATCGGTCGGGTCACCTGTCGCGCGATGAGCCAGATCCCGAGGGCCAGGAAGAGCGCCGAGAACAGACCCACGATGGCGATCGTCAGTGCGAGTCCCTGGGCCGGAGCGAAGGCCTCCGCCTGAGGAAGCTCCACCAGCAGGGCTGCGTCATGCTCTTCCAGCCAGCGGTAGACGCCGATGACGGGCACGCCGCGATAATCCGCATACAGGGCCTGACCGCTGGTTCCGGACAGCGCTTCGTCGATGCCCGCCGAGCCGACGCCGGACGCGTAGTCGCCCTGGTTCAGCCGCGCATGGACGAACCGATGATCCGCGCCGACCAGGTACGTCGCACCTCCCTCACCGAGGCCCGTTCGCTCCAGGACGATCCGGTCGATCCGCTCCAGATTGAGGTTGCCCGCCACCACGCCCACCCGCCGGCCTTTGCCGTCCGCGTCGAACAACGGGTTGCTGATCGTGATCGTCGGCAGGTTCGTGAGTGACGAGGTGTAGGCGTTCTGGACCGTTGTGTGCGAAATGCCGTTCGTGAAGAAGAACTCGTCCGCCTGGCTCTCGCCATCATGCGTCCCCAGCGTTGACAGGCGCACCGTCCCGGCAAGGTCGAGGATCATGAACTCCTGGGCGTCGGCAGTCTGCGCGACGACGACCCCGAGCATCTTGCGGAGTGCCGCCGCGGCCGCCTCCCGTTCGGGAACGGTCGATTGATCCGCCATGAGGACCCGCGCCTCGTCGCCCACGCCGGGGATGCTCCCGACGAAGACGACGTTGCGGCGCTGCTCGTCGATCCAGCGGTCAAGGGAGTCCGCCTTGACCTCTGCCACGGCATTGAGGCGTTCGAATACCGATCGGGTGAGATCATCCGTGGCGCGCGCGTAGACGACGACCCCGACGACCGCGACCGTCACCCCGGAGAGCAGGAGGAAGTACCCGACCAGGCGGGCCCGCAGGCTCCGATTCCACGGCCCGGGGATGCGCACCCCTACGGCACGACCTGGCCGATGGCGCCGAGGTCGAACGTGCTCGCTCCCGTCGCGTAGTCGGCGCCGAGGTACCTGACCGATGCCGCCACGAGGGTGCCATCCCCCTGGAGACCTCGGATGATCCCGTTCACTCGATCGAGGAACGCAGCCGGGGCGAGACCGGAACTCTTGTCGACGAAACCGGACGGATAGTAGGTGAACGCGGGTCTCTCGAGCGCGCGCAGCGGCGCGCCGTCCTTGATCGCCTGGTCGCCGGTGACTTTGGCGCAGAGGAAGGCCTCGATCATCCCGTCCGAGACGTCCTGCAGCCCGGACGGCTCGGTTTCGTAGGTGACGATCTGCGGGTCGGTGACCTCGTTCACGATCTCGACGCCAGGGATCTCGAGCGTGCCCTTGAGGTAGTACTCGTGACTGCAACTCGCGCACGATCCGATCGTCTTGCCGGATAGCTCGGGGGCGCTCTGGTATGCCGAGTCAGCCCTGACGTAGAAGTAGTTGTCGACGGCGTAGTAGGGCTGCGTCATATACAGCCGCGTCATCCGGTCGGCGTTGATCGACCCGGAGCCATAGGCGATGTCGAGTCGGTCACCCCAGTTCCCACCGGTGATCTCGGTCCAGGTCGGGCTCACGAAACAGGCCTCCACGCCCAGGCCGGCCGCGACCAGTTTGGTCGTCGCGTTGTCATAGCCGTCGACTTCCGCGGCGGTCGTCTGGTTGGGCAGGCACTTCGAGTCCGTCGGACGGACGGCGCCCACCACCTGGAATGACAGCGGTGCGTAATCAGTCTCGTGGT
>JAOUEG010000017.1 GCA_029858845.1 Chloroflexota bacterium
CCATCGTCATCGTCACGGCCATCAGCACCATCTTCCTGTACGCCGCATACGGGATCTGCATCTACCTGGGCGCCACGACCAAGGAGTGGCTCGATCATCGTGTCTGGAGCCTGGGTCGGTTCTCCAAGCCGATCGCCTGGATCGCCGTGTTCTGGGTCATCGTCCTGATGATCCTGTTCAGCTTCCCGACATCGGGCAACATCTCCATCACCTTCATGATCGCGGTCATCATCTTGCTGGCGATCTACTACTTCGGTTCGGCACGGAGGACCTTCAAGGGCCCGCACGCGATGGGAACCGTCGCCGACCTCACCGAGATCGAGCGCGAGTTCGAGCAGGCAGCGGAGGAGATCGCCAGCTAGGGGCGGTCCGCTCCATCCGCCATCCACGGAAGGGCCGGTCCGGATCGTCCGGCCGGCCCTCCCACATCACCATCAGCAGGCACGACGGCACGAGCCGCGACAGCACGACGAGGAGTCCGATGAGCGACCACGACGCCGACCATGCCCACAAGCACCCGCGCCTCGCCGAGCTCGAGACGATGGTCCGCGACGGTCGGATCGACACGATCGTGGTCGCGTTCACGGACATGCAGGGCAGGCTCATGGGCAAGCGCGTCCATGGGCAGGCCTTCCTCGACGGCGTGATCGACCACGGGGCGCATTTCTGCACGTACCTGTTGGGCACCGATATGGAGATGAACACACCCGACGGGTTCGCGCTCATGAACTGGGAGACCGGCTACGGCGACTGGATCGCCCAGCCGATCTGGGACCAGCTCCGAGAGCTGCCGTGGCTGCCGGGTACGGCGCTGGTCCTGTCCGACGCCATCGACGAGGAGACCGGCGACGAGATCCCGGTCTCGCCACGGACCATCCTCAAGCGCCAGGTCGGCCGGGCCGCGGAGATGGGCTATGCCATCAAGGCCGGCTCGGAGTTCGAGTTCTACGTCCTCAAGGATTCGTGGGACGAGCTCGCGGAGCGCGACTGGCCGATCCCACGCACCTTCGGCCACTACAACGAGGACTACCACCTGCTCCAGGCAACCAAGGCCGAGCCCCTCCACCGGCTCCTGCGCCAGCAGATGAGCGCGGCGAACGTCCCGATCGAGTTCAGCAAGGGCGAGGCGGCGAACGGCCAGCACGAGGTCAACATCCGGTACGACGACGTCCTGGAGTCTGCCGATCGGAGCGTCGTGTTCAAGCACGGCGCCAAGGAGATCGCCTACCTCAACGGTTGGGGCATCACCTTCATGGCCAAGCCGGACCACCATTGGACGGGCTCGTCCGGGCACCTGCACATGAGCGTCTGGGATGCAGCCGCGAACGTCCCGCTCATGCATGCCAGCGGCGACGATCCCGCGGGTCCGTACGGGTTGTCCACCATCGGCCAGCAGTTCATGGCCGGGATGATGGCGCTGTCGCGCGAGCTGGCAGTCTTCGTCGCACCATTCATCAACTCGTACAAACGATATGCGTCCCTTTCGTGGGCACCGGTCAACGTCGTCTGGGGCCGGGACAACCGCACGACCGGGTTCCGGTTGGTGGGTCGCGGCGCGTCACTCCACGTGGAGAACCGCTTCCCCGGCGGCGACATGAACGCCTACCTGACGTACGCCGCCATGGTCGGCGCCGGCCTGTACGGCGTCGAGCACGGACTGCAGCTGGAACCCGAATTCAAGGGCAACGGCTATCTCGCCACGGGTCACCCGCGGATGCCGCGGGCCCTCTACGAGGCGATCCGCGAGCTCGAGCAGTCGAAGCCGGCCAGGGAGATCTTCGGTGACGACGTCGTGGAGCACTACCTGAACGCGGCCCGCGTCGAGCAGGAGACGTACGACTCCATCGTCCATCCATGGGATCGCGAGCGCTACCTCGAGCGCGGCTGAGGGATCGGCACTTCGGCGCGTCCGTCGGCCGGGAACGTCGGTCGGCTGCTATCCTCCCGCTCCAGCGCGTGACGACCAGGGTCGGCGGGCGCTCGTGATCGCCAAGGAGACCCCCGTTCACGCCTCCTCATCACGCCTGCTGGAGTGCCGACCTTGACGGACGTCGACGTCCTGCGTGAGCGCGTCGCCGAACTCGAGCGACGCGAGGCCGCGAACGAGCGGGACCGCCTGATCCAGGACGCCCTCTACCAGATCGCGACTGCCGCGAGTTCCGCCGAGGACCTTGGTGTCTTCTATGCCACGGTCCACGACATCGTCGGACGCCTGATGTACGCCGAGAACGCCTACATCGCCCTCTATGACGGACAGCGCGAGGCGATCAGCTTCCCGTACTACGTCGACACCGTCGAAATCGACGTCCCCGATCCCGGCGCGTGGGAACCGATGGGCGTCGGCAATGCCAGCGGCATGACCTCCTATGTCCTGCGCACCGGACAACCCGCACTGATCAACCTCGCCGCCTACCGTGAGCTCGTTGCCCGGAACGAGATCTCCGTCGTGGGGGCGTCCTTGGCGGAAGGCGACTGGGTCGCTGCCCCGCTCGTCGCCGACGGACGGACGCTCGGCGTCATCGTGGTCCAGAGCTACACGGACGCGCACCTGCACACCGAGGCCGACCGGGACCTGCTCGCGTTCGTCGGCCAGCACATCGGGTCCGCGCTCAGCCGCGCGCGTGCCATCGAGGAGACTCGCCAGCGCAACGCCGAGCTGGCGGTGATCAACGAGATCGGCGCAGCGCTCGCGCAGCAACTCGAGTTCGATGCGATCATCGAGCTCGTCGGCGAGCGGGTCCGCTCCATCTTCGCCACGAACTCGCTCTTCATCGCGCTGTACGACCACGTCACGAACGCCATCCGCTTCCCATACGACATCGACGAGGGCGAACGCTTCGACCGCGGCGTGATCCAGCTCGGCCCGGGCGTCACGTCTGCCGTGATCGAATCCGGCAGCGCGCTACGGCTCGGCACGCTCGAGGAGCAGGCCGCTGCCGGCGCAGTGCAGATCGGCGGCTCGGCCACCCAGTCATGGCTGGGCGCGCCGATCCCGGCAGGCGATCGAGTCATCGGCGTCGTCGGACTGGAAAGCCTGCACCGTAACGCGTTCAGCGAGGGCGATGAACGCCTGCTCACCACGCTCGCCTCGAGCATGGGCGTCGCCCTGGAGAACGTGCGGCTGTTCGACGAGACGAAGCGCCTGCTGATCGAGACGGACGAGCGGGCTGCCGAGCTGGCGATCATCAACGGGGTCCAGCAGGGCCTGGCCGCCCGGCTGGATATGCAGTCCATGTATGACCTGGTCGGCGACAGGATCCAGGAGATCTTCGACACCCACGTCGTGGACGTCGGCATCTACGACGCCGATTCCGGACTGATCCACTTCCCGTACACGATCGAACGCGGCGTCCGCCTTCCTGATGCGCCGATCCCGCTCATGGGCATCAGACGCCACGTGATGGAGACGCGCGAGCCCTTGCTCGTCACGGAGAACGCGGCGGAGGCGGCAGCCGGATTCGGTCAATCCGGCGCGATCCAGGGCGAGGAGCCGAAGTCGACGCTGTGGGCGCCGCTCATCGTCGGAAACGAGGCGCGCGGCGTGATCTCGCTGCAGAACCTCGATCGTGAGTTCGCCTTCGGCGAGGCCGATGTTCGCCTGCTGTCGACCATCGCGACGAGCCTGAGCGTGGCGCTGGAGAACGTGCGGTTGTTCGAGGAGACGCGCCGTCAGTCGGTGGAGCTCGCGACCGTCAACCAGGTGGGACAGGCGCTGAGCGCACAGCTCGACCTCGATGCCGTGATCGAGCTCGTCGGCGAGCAGATGCGGGAGACGTTCCAGGCGGACATCGTGTACGTGGCCCTGCACGATGTGGATGCCGGCGTCGTCACCTTCCCCTACTACAGCGAGGATGGCCGCACCCGAACGGAGCCCGCGATGCCGATCGGCTCCGGCCTCACGTCCGAGATCCTCGAACAGCGCGTCCCGATGCTGCTGCGCCGCGCCACGGACTGGGAGAACCACGGCGTACGCGGCCTCGGGACCCTCGCGAAGACATACCTCGGCGTTCCGATTCTCGAGGGTCGCCGAGCGATTGGCGTGATCAGCGTCCAGAGCACCCGGGAGGAGAACCGGTACGACGAGGACGACGCCCGTCTCCTCGCCACGATCGCGGCCAGCGTCAGCGTGGCCATCCAGAACGCCCGACTCTATCGGGAGACCAACCGTCGCGCCACGGAGATGGCGGCATTGGCGGACGTGGGCCGGGAGATCTCTGCCACATTGGATCCGGCTGCGGTGCTGGAGCGGATCGCCGAGCAGGCCCAGACGCTCCTGGCCGCCGGTTCCAGCGCGGTCTACCTCGTCCAGCCCGACGGTCGCTCGTATCGGGCCACGGTGGCCCTGGGCGAGGTCGCCGACGAGCTCCGCGCGGACACGATCGTCCGCGGCGAGGGGATCATCGGGGACGCTATCGCCCGCGCGACCGCCGAGATGGTCAACGATGTCCGATCGGATCCCCGGACCGTGACCATCCCGGGAACGGACCCCGACACCGAGGAGCGCCTGATGGTGGCGCCGCTGGTGGCGCACGGCGAGGTCACGGGCGCCATGGCCGTGTGGCGCCCTCATTCGGGTGAGCGCTATGGCCAGGGTGACCTGGACCTGCTGATCGGACTCTCCCAGCAGGCCGCCATCGCGATCGAGAACGCCCGGCTGTTCCGGGAGGCCGGGGCGGCCCGTGACGCCGCCGAGGACGCCGACCGGGCGAAGAGCACCTTCCTGGCGGCGATGAGCCACGAGATCCGCACGCCGATGAACGCCATCATCGGCATGAGCGGCCTGCTCCTGGACACCCCGCTCGACGATGAGCAGCGCGACTACGCCGAAACGATCCGTACCTCCGGGGACGCCTTGCTGACGATCATCAACGACATCCTCGACTTCTCCAAGATCGAGGCCGGCAAGGTGGAGCTGGAGCACCAGCCGTTCAACCTGGCGGCCTGCGTCGAGGGGGCGTTGGACGTGCTCGCGCCGAGCGCCGCGGCGAAGCACCTCGAGCTCGTCTACGCGGTGGAGGACGGTCTGCCCCGGATGATCGTTGGTGATCAGGGTCGACTCCGTCAGATCGTGCTGAACCTGCTCTCCAACGCCGTCAAGTTCACCGAGCAGGGCGAAGTGGAACTGGCGGTCTCAGGGCGGCCACTGGCCGTCGGACCTGACGCCGGCGAGCGCTGGGAGCTGTCGATCGCGGTCCGCGACACGGGTATCGGCATCCCCGCCGACCGGATCGACCGGCTCTTCCAGTCATTCAGCCAGGCCGATGCCTCGATCTCGCGCCGCTACGGTGGGACCGGCCTCGGCCTCGCCATCAGCCGCCGACTCGCTGAGCTGATGGACGGTTCGCTGGACGCGCAAAGCGCCGGTGTGGCCGGCCACGGCAGCATGTTCCGGCTCACGATCCGGGCCGCTGTGGATGCGTCGTCCGACATCCAGCAGGCCATCGTCGGGGTGGACCTCGCCGGGCGACATGTCCTGGTGGTCGACGACAACGCCACGAACCGGCAGATCCTCCTGAAGCTGCTCGAACGCTGGGGGATGACGGCCGCGGCAAGCGGCTCGCCCAGCGAGGCACTCGGTTGGATCTCCGACGGACGACGGTTCGATCTGGCCATCCTGGATCTGCACATGCCTGAGCTGGACGGGATCGCCCTGGCGACGGCGCTCCATGCCTCGGAGGGCGCTGCCACGACACCGATCGTCATCCTGTCGTCGCTCGGGATCCACGAGCGGGCGAACGAGACCATCGCGGCGTATCTCGTCAAGCCGGTCAAGCCATCGGCGCTGCTGGACACCCTGGCGACCGTGTTGGCCGGCCGGGCGACCTCCGTCCCGATCCGCGCGGGCGGCACCGGGATCGACCATGACCTGGGCGCGCGCCATCCCCTGCGGATCCTCCTGGCCGAGGACAACCCGGTCAACCAGAAGCTGGCGCTTCGACTGCTGGAACGGATGGGCTACCGGGCGGCCGTGGCCGGCAATGGCCTCGAGGCCATCGCCGCCCTGGAAGGATCCGCCTTCGACGTCGTCCTGATGGACGTGCAGATGCCGGAGCTGGACGGGTTGGAGGCGACGCGGAGGATCCGTCACCGTTGGCCGGGCGCCCACGGGCCGCGGATCGTGGCGATGACGGCCAACGCGATGGAGGGCGATCGCGAATCCTGCCTCGCCGCCGGGATGGACGACTACGTCTCGAAGCCGATCCGGCCGGAGGCCCTTGCCGCGGCCCTGGCCGCGACCGTGCGTCGTGACGAAACGGAGCCCGCCGATGGCGCCGGAGCGAGCGGGGTCGTGCGATGACCCGTGGTCGGGTCCTGGTCGTGGACGATACCGCCTTCAACCGGCGCCTCCTCGTGCGATTGCTCGCCGGGATCGGCCACGGTGCGGTCGAGGCGTCGGACGGCCGTGAAGCGCTGGCCATCCTGGAGGATCCGGGGCTCGAGCCCGTGGACGTGGTCCTGCTGGACATCATGATGCCGGTCATGGACGGCTACGAAACGCTCGCCCGGATGAAGGCGGATGACCGCCTGCGCGACCTGCCCGTCATCGTGATCTCGGGCGTGGATGAGCTCGCCAGCGTGGTCCGCTGCATCCGGATGGGCGCCGCCGACTACCTTCCCAAGACCGTGGACCCGGAGATCCTGCGCGCCCGTATCGACGCCTCGCTGGCCGCCAAGCGCCTGCACGACCTGGAGCGCGAGACGATGGCGGAGCAGGCACGGCTGCTCGCGACGATCGATCGCCAGCGGTCAGAGCTGTCGCGCTTCCTGTCACCGCAGGTCGCCGCCCTCGTCTCCAGCGATGATGGCGAGGCGCTGCTGGCGGGCCATCGCCGCGAGATCACGGCGATGTTCTGCGATCTGCGCAGCTTCACCCCGTTCTCGGAGGCGGCCGCACCGGAGGAGGTCCTCGGGTTCCTGCGGGCGTACCACGGCGTGATGGGACCGCTCATCGTCGCGCACGAAGGTACGCTCGAGCACTTCGCCGGGGACGGATTCATGACCTTCTTCAACGACCCGGTGCCGCAGCCGGACCATGCCGCCCGCGCGGTCCGGCTCGCCGTCGCGATGCGCGATCACTTCGCCGATCTCTCGGCCGACTGGCGCAGCCGAGGCTACGACCTGCAGCTCGGGATCGGCGTCGCGACCGGCTACGCCACGATGGGGAGGATCGGCTTCGAGGGCCGCTATGACTACGGCGCGGTCGGCCATGTGATCATCCATGCCGCCCGTTTGAGCGGGGATGCCGCGCCGGGCGAGATCCTCATCGCCGAGCGCACCCACGCTGCCGCCGAGGCGTCCATCCACGCGCGAGCGGCCGGCGAGCGCCGGCTGAAGGGGTTCAGCCGGCCGGCCCTGACGTACGCGGTCGATGACATCCGACCTGAGGAGAGCAGCACGTGACCGATCCCGTCCTGGACCCCGCGGCCCTCAGGAACCTGCTCGATATCACGGGCGGGGATCTCGAGTTCGTGGACGAACTGGTCGACACCTACCTGGACGATGCGGTCGTGCAGCTGGACGCGATGCGAGCGGCCGCGACGGCCGGCGACGCCGACGCGCTGGTTCGGCCCGCCCACAGCCTGAAGTCGAGCAGTGCCAACGTCGGCGCCATGAGTCTGGCCGAGGCCTGCCGGTCGCTGGAGGCCGACGGACGAAGCGGGAGCGTACCCGATGCCGCCGAGCGCGTGGCCGGCTGCGAAACGACATTCGCGTCCGTGCAGACGGCGCTCCTCGCGGAGCGCGCCGGACGCGGGGATGGCGCGTAGCCCGGGCGCCGGAACGCGACCGTCGGACGACCATCGCGCGGAGTAGCGTTGACCTGCCATGGCTGGGCAGCGCGAGCGAGACCGGTACGGACGGCGCAGCTGGGGCGAGGCCCTATCTGAGATCCCGGGGTCGCTCCGGGCGCACCCGGGCGCGACCCTTGTCGCCAGCGCCCTGGTTGGGATGTGGGCGGTCTGGCTGCTCCTCCGGCCGACCTACGTGACCATCGAGCAGATCGGCGCCGGTGACTGCCTGTACATCCGACCAGAGGTCGCGGCCCCGGCCAACCCGCTGGGCGAGACCCCGAGTGCCGGCGGGAACCCGAGGCGGGATGTCTCGGCATTCGCCGAGCTCGCCCCATGTCAGGGCACGCACAGCCACGAGATCCTGTGGGTCACGACCCTCGGCGATCCGGACGGTGTGCTCCCGCAGCCGACCGACCTGACCGAGCAGCACGCGGCATGTCGGGACAGCCTGCTCGAACGGCTCGGCGGGGTGGAGGACGCCGCGCTGGAGGCATCGGTCCTTGTGCCGTCGGCGGCCGACTGGGATGCTGGCGCGCGGAGCGGCGCCTGCGCGGTCTTTCGCGTGGATCGCGGCTTGCTCGATCGGCCGGTGGGCGCCGGAACGTGATCGGGTTCAGGCAGCCGCGTGGGTCGGCGCCACGGTCTCGGTGGCGGCCATCATGGCGAACAGGTCGGCCGGCTCGTCGACGAGCTCGACGCCCGGTCGGCCCAGCAGGTAGCCCTGCCCGGAGTCGAAGCGAAGCTCGAGCACGGCTTCGAGCAGGTCCGGCGTTTCGATGCCCTCGGCCACGATCTTCCGGCCACGCTCGGTGGCGACCGCGCCGAGCGCTCGCAGGACGGCCTCCGAGGATTCGTGGCGGGCCCCGGCTCGAACGAGCGACAGGTCCACCTTCATGATGTCGAACTCCACTTCGCTCAGGAGTCGGAGGCCGGCATTGCCGGCTCCGACGTCATCGATCGCGATCCGTACCCCGTGGCGGCGGAGGGTCGCCACTGCGGCCTGAAGCTTGCTCAGATCCTCGACGGCCTCCCGTTCCGTGAGCTCGACCACGAGCTGGCTCGGCGAGATGCTGTGCCGACGGGCCAGGGCGACGATCTCCAGGGCGCTGAATGCATCGGATTCCATCGTCCGGGGCGACAGGTTGATGGCGATGTAGGCCTCGGGACCGATCCGGCCGGCACCCGCCAGGACCGTCTTGGCACAGACGATGTCCAGTTCGATGGTGCGGCGTGTCGCCTCGGCGGCGACGAACAGGCTCGTCGGGTCCGGAAACCCTGCGTCCGGTGACAGCCGCACGAGACCCTCGTAACCCACGACGGCACCGGTGCGAAGCGAGAAGATCGGCTGGTAGACGGCCCGCACCAGGCCGCCCTCGGCAACCCGCTCGACGGCGCTCGTCAGCTCGGCCAGGGAGCGCGAGTCCTCGGCGATGCCGTGAAGCCTCGGGTCGAAGCGCTCCACGGTCGTGCGGCCATGGCGCTTGCCGGCGTAGAGGGCCGCATCGGCATGGAGGATCATCTGTTGCCGGCCAGAGCTGAACTCGGGGTACGCGGTGGATCCGACGGTGATCGAGAAGGCCCCGTGCGAACCGTGATTCCCGCTCAGGGCCGCGGCCAGGAGGTGATGGGCGACCGCCTCGGCACCGTCGAGATCGCAACCCGGGAGCAACAGCGCGAACTCGTCGCCGCCGACGCGGAACGCCCGATCGGAACGGCGCAGGTTGGCGCGCATGATCTGGGCGACGGCGCGGAGGACCTCGTCCCCGGCCATGTGCCCGTGGCGATCATTCGTCTGCTTGAGGTCGTCGACATCGATCATCAGGAGCGCCACCGGCGTCTTGTCCTCGCGCGCGATGGCCAGCTCATCATCGAGAGCCTCCTGGAACGCCCGGTGATTCCCGAGGCCCGTGAGCCCATCGAGGAGCGAGTCGAGGCGGGCTCGGTCGTACGCGTGCTGCAGGCCCGATCGGTCGACTTCGAGGGAGCGGACGTGGCGAGACATGCGGCGCACGGTGAACAGCAGGAGGAGGCCGAGCATGAGGGCTGCGACGGCCATACCGACGCCCAGCGCAACCGTGGCTGCGGCGACCAGCGGGTCACTGGAACTGCCCGCCAGCGCCCACACGGTCACCATCAGCGCGACGGCGATGACGTACAGGAGCACGTAGCCCCGGACCGCCAATCGCCGGATCGCCTGCGGCGAGGACGCACTCGAATCGCGTCGTTGACTGCTCGACATCAGTGGGATCATGCCTCTTCGGGTTCCCCGGTTCCGCGATATTCCACCATCCGGGTGCCGCCCGAACCCGGTACGAAAGTACCGGCCTCCGTTGTGCGGTCTGGGTGGGTCAGGCGGTTGCGGTCCCCGTGCCCCCCCGATCGCTCGCGACCGCGCGGAGCCGGACGGCCAGGTCTGCGTGCCCCGCGGCCTCGGCGAGATCGATCGGGGTGCGGCCATCATCGGCGCGCACGGACGGATCAGCTCCCGCGGAGAGGAACAACTCGGTCATCTCCACGTCCCCTTCCTGCGCCGCGAGGTGAAGGGGCGTGAGCCCGCCGTGCTCCGCCACGTCGACCTCGGCACCTGCGGCAAGAAGCATCCGACAGGCTTCCACATTGCGGCCTGCCGCGGCAGCGTGGAGCGGCCGGTTGGCGAGCGTGTTCCGTCCCCGGATGTCGACGGGCGCGCCGGCGTCGAGGAGCGTACGGACGGCCTCGGACTTGCCGAAGAAGGCCGCCAGGTGCAGGGCCGTGAAGCCGTCCGCGCTGAAGGCAGTCACCCGACCCGGTCCCTGCTCCAGCCGATCGCGGAGGCGGTCCAGATGCCCGAGTGCGGCCGCGTCGAAGATGTCCATCTCGGGATCGGCGGCGAGCAGGGCGTCCAGCACCGGCCGATCATGACGGTACCGGGCCAGCAGCAGGGCGGAAACGCCGGCGCCATCGCGGGCCTCGGCCAGACCCGGATCCGCAGCCACGATCTCCGCGACGCGCGTCGGATCCCCGGCGATGACCGCGGCGATGAGATCTGCGGCGTCGGGCATGGCCAGAGGGTACAACCGACACTCGGCGCGCGCGTACGATGCGCACATGCCTGGGTGCCAGCCGGGCCATCGTCCGGGCCGCCACGACGGGATCGCGGCCACCACGACCTGAGAGGAACCATATCCAGATGCGACTCGCCGAGAAGGTCACCATCATCACGGGCGCGGGCGGTGGGATGGGCCGCGTAGCCGCGCAGATGTTCGCGGCCGAGGGAGCCAAGGTCGTCGTCGCCGAATATGACCGGGGCGCCGGCCTGGAAACGGTCGACCTCGTCCGCGCCGCCGGGGGCGAAGCCTCCTTCGTGCAGGCTGACGTGGCGAGCGAGGCGAGCGCGAGGGCGATGGTGGACCATGCCGTCACGACCTATGGCCGGCTGGACTGTCTGTACAACAACGCCGGCGTGATGCCCGAGGCGGACCACTCGGTCACCGACACCGACGTCGCGACCTGGGACCAGGTGATGGCCGTCAACGTGCGAGGGGTGTTCCTGGGCTGCAAGTACGCCATCCCGGCCATGGCCGCTACGGGCGGCGGCTCGATCATCAACATCGCCAGCTTCGTGGCGATCCTGGGCTGCTCGGTCCCACAGGATGCCTACACGGCCTCCAAGGGCGCCGTGCTGAGCCTCACTCGCAGCCTCGCCGTTCAATTCGGGCCCCAGGGGATCCGGACCAACGCCATCTGCCCGGGCCCGGTTGAGACACCGCTCCTGATGGATTGGCTGGTCAAGGACGAGGAGGCCAAGCGCATCCGACTCGCGCGCAACCCGACCGGCCGCTTCGGCAAGCCGGAGGAGATCGTCCACATGGCCGTCTATCTGGCATCGGACGAGTCGCGCTGGACCAACGGGGCCTCGCTCGTGGTCGACGGCGGGATCACGGTCAACTACTTCTGAGGGACGAGCACATGACGGAACCGCCGGAGGTGAGGACCGACATGCCCAACAGCAGGATCGCGATCGGCGTGGACGTGGGTGGCAGCGGGGTCAAGGCCGCGGTCGTCGACGTCGAGTCGGGACGCCTGAGGTCCGAACGATTGCGCGTGCCGACCCCCAAACCGTCCACGCCGGAGCGCGTCAGCGCCTCGATCAGCCGGCTGGTCCGGCGACTGGCGAAGACATCCGGGATCTCGGACACCGCCCCGGTCGGCATCGGACTTCCAGGCGTCGCCATCGGAGGCCGGCTGGTGACGGCGGCCAACATCGATCCGGCCTGGGTCGATTATCCCGTCGCAACGGATCTGTCGAGGTCGCTTGGCCGGCAGGTGAGCATCGTCAACGACGCGGACGCCGCCGGGATCGCGGAGATGCGCTTCGGGATGGGCGCCGGCCGGCGCGGCGTGGTCATCTTCCTCACCCTCGGGACCGGCGTCGGATCGGGCGTGTTCGTCGATGGCACGCTCGTGCCGAACACCGAGTTCGGACAGATGGAGATCCGGGGTCGCGCCGCCGAGCGACGCTCCGCGGCCGCCGCGCGGACGCGCCGGAGCCTCTCCTGGAAGGCCTGGGCGATCGACCTCGACGAACATCTCGAACGCATCGAGGACCTCATGTGGCCGAACCTGATCATCCTGGGCGGCGGCGTCAGCAAGAATGCGGACAAGTTCATCCCGCGCCTGAACCGCCGATCACCGGTGGTGGCGGCCGAGCTGCGAAACGACGCCGGCATCATCGGCGCCGCGATCGTCGCTGCCGAGGGCCTGACCGAAGGTTCGACCACGCTGGTCGAGGTGCCGACCCTGGACGACCTGCTGCCCCGGCCGGCACCCCTTGCCGAGGACGAGCAGACGGATGCAGCGGCCGTCGGGGCCGGCCCGGCAACCGCTTCCCGGGACGAGGCGGCGTCCGCCGACTGACGCGGGCAGCTGGACGGTCGGGCGATCGGGCAGGCGACGTCAGACGCGGGCGCGGAGCTCCCGGAGCGTTTCCGCCGTGCCGGACACGATCAGTCCGTCGCCGACCGCGAGCGTTCGCTCCGGCGGCGGGTTCGGCTCATAGTCGCGCTCACCGCGGACGATGGCGAGAGCGAAGATCCCGTCGTCTCGCAGCGCCCCGACCGTGCGGCCCACCAGTGGTCCCGTCGCAGCCACCTCGACCTCCTCGATGGAGAACGCCAGCTCGCCGTGCGACAGCGCGGTGTCGATGAAATCGGCCACGCGTGGCCGGATCGCGAGTTCGGCGATCTGGCGGCCCGCCCGCGAATACGGCGACACGACGCGATTCGCCCCCGCCTGCTGAAGCTTGGCCCCGGCGCCATCCTCATTGGCCCGCGCCACGATGAACAGGTCCGGGGAGAAGGCCCGGGCGGAGAGCGTGACGTACACGTTCAGGGCATCCGAGTCGATCGTCGTGATCAACCCGCGCGCGTGCTCGACGCCGGCCTCACGCAGGACTTCGTCACGGGTGGCATCACCGTCGACGACCAAGTGGCCGTCCGCCGCGGCGCGCTCCAGTGATGCCGGGTTCACGTCCACCACGACGAACCGCTGGCCGGCATGGTTCAACTCCCTCGCCACGGTCGAGCCGACCCGGCCATAGCCGCACACGATGATGTGGCCCCGCAGGCCGGCGACGTTCTCCGCCATCCTCCTCGCCTCCCTCTTGCCGCTGACCACCTCGGACAGGATCGCCTCCGCGACGATCCCGACCGATCCGAATATGACGCCGACCCCGGCGACCGAGACCGCCATGGTCCATGCGCGGCCCAGGCCGTCGAGGTCGCGGACCTCCTTGTAGCCGACCGTCGTCAACGTGATGACCGTCATGTAGACCGCATCACCGACCGGCCAGCCGAGCGCCAGGTAGCCCACCGCCCCGACCGCAGCGATGGCGAGCACCGTGGCGACCCAGAGCCGCATGTGGCGACCACGCAGGGCATCGAGCAGGCCTGTCACGGGGCGGAGCGTAGGGCATCCGGACGCCCGCAGTGCGGTCCCGACGAGCGCCGTCAGCCGGGACGCCGCGATCCGCCTCGGGCGTATCATCGATCACCTCAGTCACCCCGTCCGATCCACCACCCGAGGTCCGCCCGATGACCATCGAATCGCGCACCGCCACCGGCCCGACCGCGACCCCAGCCGCCTTGCGGATGGTCATCGGAGGCGAGTCCGTGGACGCCGCGGATGGCCAGACCTTCGACGTCGTCAACCCGGCCGACGGGCTGGTCATCGCCACGGCCCCGCTGGGAGGACGGGCGGACGTCGATCGCGCCGTCGCGGCCGCGCGTGCGGCATTCGAGGACCGGAGGGGGTGGTCGAGCTGGGCCGCCGGCAAGCGTGGCCGGACCCTGGCGAAGTTCGCCGCGCTCATCAAGGCGCACACGGAGGAGCTGGCGAGCCTGGAGAGTCGCAATGTCGGCAAGCCGATCAGCGGCGCCCGCGGCGAGGTGACCGGTGCGTCGCTGGTGTTCGACTACTACGCCGGCGCCGCGAACAAGATCTACGGGCAGACGATCCCCGTCTCCAAGCCCGGCCTGGATCTGACCCTGCGTGAACCGATCGGCGTGGTCGGCCTGATCGTTCCGTGGAACTTCCCGATCCTGATGGCTTCGTGGAAGGTCGCCCCGGCCCTTGCCGCCGGCAACACCGCGGTCCTCAAGCCCGCCTCGTACTCGCCGATGACCGCGATCCGGCTCGGGGAGCTGGCACTGGAGGCAGGGATCCCGGCCGGCGTCCTCAACATCGTCACCGGCCCGGGCGGAACGGCCGGAGCGTCGATCGCCGCCCACGAGGGCGTCGGGAAGGTCGCGTTCACCGGGGAGACGACGACCGGGCAGGAGATCATGCGGCTGGCGGCCGGCAACATCAAGAAGATCTCCCTCGAGCTCGGCGGCAAGAGCCCCAACATCGTCTTCGCCGATGCAGACCTCGAGAAGTTCGCCAGCGAGTCGCCGTACAGCGTCTTCGACAACTGCGGACAGGACTGCTGCGCGCGCAGCCGGATCCTCGTCGAGCGCAGCGTCCACGAGCAGGTCGTGGAGCTGTTCGCCGACGCCACCCGCAGGGTCAAGGTCGGGGACCCGTCCGATGAAGCGACCGAGGTCGGGACCCTGGTCAGCTTCAAGCAGCGGGACCGCGTCAGGGACTACATCGAGATCGGGCTCGGCGAGGGTGCCAACCTCGTCGTCGGCGGCGACGCGCCAACCGACCCCGACCTTGCCGACGGGGCGTACCTGATGCCGGCCGTGTTCGACGGCGTGGCGAACGACATGCGCATCGCGCGCGAGGAGATCTTCGGGCCGGTCGTGAGCATCATCCCCTTCGACACGGAGGACGAGGCCCTGCGGCTCGCCAACGACACGCCCTACGGCCTGTCCGGCTCGATCTGGAGCCGCGACATCGGCAAGGCGCTGCGAGCCGCCAAGGCGCTCCAGTCGGGTGTCATCAGCGTCAACTCGAACAGCTCGGTCCATACCGAGGCGCCGTTCGGCGGCTACAAGATGTCCGGCATCGGGCGCGAGCTCGGGATGAACGCGCTCGATCTCTACACGGAGACCAAGAACGTCTACATCGACCTCAGCTGAGGCGCGCTTCGGCGGTCCGGTCGGTGGGCCGGGGCGTGGCGGCCGCGTGTCCCGGCTGCTGGTCGGGGCCTGGGTGGCGGGGCTCGCGGCCGTGATCGGAGTGGCGGTCCTCGGGAGCGACGCGACACCCGCTCCCGAGCGGGTCGTGCGCAGCGAACCCATGCCGGAGACGACGGCAGCCGACGGCCCGGCGACAGACCGGGATCACGGCCCACGAGCCCTCCCGGGGG
>JAOUEG010000236.1 GCA_029858845.1 Chloroflexota bacterium
TGTCGGACAGTTCTATCTGAACTCGATCTCCACCCGCGACTACAGTCTGTTGATGGCGATGACCATGCTCTACGCGTTCGCCGTGGCATTCCTCAACGTCGTCGTGGACGTCCTGTACGCCTACATCGATCCCCGGATCCGCTACAGCTAGGAGACGAGAGCAGCGATGGCCACCATCAGTCGCCCCGTTGCGGGCGAGATCGTCCAGCCCAGGCGTTCCGCGGGCCTGTGGAGCGACGCCTTCGGGCGCCTGCGCAAGAACAAGCTCGCGCTCGTCGGCCTGTTCCTGGTCATCACACTCCTGCTCACGGGCCTGTTCGGCCCGATCATCGCTCCGTGGCCCTACGACTACCAAGATCTGGAGGCGGTCTTCGCCGGTACCGGCGGACCGCTCCCGCCGCTCACGGCGGGGCACATCCTGGGGACGGACCAGCTGGGGCGCGACCTCCTGAGCCGGCTCCTCGACGGGGCGCGGATCAGCGTCAGTGTCGCGCTCGTCGTCCAGCTCGTGATCATCACGATCGGCGTGCCGATCGGGGCGATCGCAGGCTGGTTCGGCGCCAGGCTGGACAACATCCTGATGCGTTTCACGGACGTGATCTACGCCTTTCCGGATCTGCTCTTCATCATCCTGCTCTCGGTAGCGTTCCGGGACACCGCGGTCGGCCAGGCGATGGACGGACTGCTCCTCGTGTTCGTCGCGATCGGTCTCACTTCCTGGGTCACGGTGGCACGCCTCGTTCGCGGCCAGATGCTCGCCCTCAAGGAGACGGAGTTCGTGGAGGCGGCCCGGGCGATCGGGGTCCGCGACCGGCGGATCGTCATGCGCCACCTCCTGCCGAACGGGATGGGTCCGATCATCGTCGCGATCACGCTCGGGATCCCCAGCGCGATCCTCGCGGAGGCCACGCTTGCCTACATCGGCATCGGTGTCCAGCCGCCGCGGGCCTCCTGGGGGAGTCTCGTCGCGGAAGGGCAGAAGTACGTGCGCTCGGAACCGCATCTGGTCGTCTTCCCCGCCATCGCGATCGCGCTTGCGCTGATCGGTTTCACGTTCCTGGGCGACGGCCTTCGCGACGCCCTTGACCCCAAGCTCAAGGGCAAGCAGTAGATGACCATGCAGCAGGAACCCGTGTCGACCGAGGATGTGCCGACGGTGATCGATCTGTCCCCGGACGAGGCGCGGCGAGAGCACCAGGAGCAGATGGCCCGCCAGGAGGCCGAGCGCAAGGACGGCGCGCTCCTCCAGGTCCGCGGCCTATCGACGCACTTCAATACCCCGGATGGCGTCGTCCAGGCCGTTGATGACGTGAGCTTCGAGGTCGGATTCGGCGAGACGCTGGGCCTGGTCGGGGAATCCGGCTGCGGCAAGAGCGTGACGGCACTCTCGATCGCTCGGCTCGTTCCGGACCCGCCCGGTCGGATCGTCGCCGGCGAGATCATGTTCGACGGGATCGACGTCCTCAAGCTCGACAGCGACGAGATGCGCAAGCTGCGGGGCAAGGAGATCGGCTTCATCTTCCAGGACCCGCTGACGAGCCTCAACCCCACGCTGACGATCGGATATCAGATCGCCGAGTCCATCCGTGAGCATATGGGCCTCTCGCAGAAGGCGGCCAGTGATCGCGTCGTGGACCTGCTGGGCAAGGTCGGCATCCCGCGGGCTCGGGATCGCCTGGACGACTATCCGTTCCAGTTCTCCGGTGGGATGCGCCAGCGCGTGATGATCGCCATCGCCCTGTCGTGCGACCCGAAGTTGATCCTCGCCGACGAGCCGACGACCGCCCTGGACGTGACGATCCAGGCGCAGATCCTGGAGCTCATCCAGACACTGTCCGAAGAATTCCACACGGCGGTCCTGCTGATCACGCACGACCTCGGGATCGCGGCCGGGATGTGCGATCGGGTCAACGTCATGTACGCGGGTGAGATCGTCGAGACGGGCACGGTGGACGAGTTGTTCGCCAATCCTCAGATGCCGTACGCGTGGGGCCTGTTGGATTCGCTGCCGCGGATCGACGATGTCCGGGGTGAGCGTCTCCGGACCATCGAGGGCCTCCCGCCGCTCCTGATCAATCCGGCCGATGCCTGCCGCTTCAGTCCCCGCTGTGCCTACGCACGGGACATCTGCCGGGAGCAGGGAGCCCAACTCACGTCGCGTGGCTCCGAGGCCCACCTTGCGCGCTGCTGGGCGACCGAACCTGAAGGATGGATCTCGTGACCACGACCGTGGAGACCACCCCGACGCCGCGGGTGACGGACCAGAAGGTCCTCGTTCAGGTCGACGACCTGAAGATCCACTTCCCGATCCGGTCGGGCATCTTCAAGACGGTCAAGGGCACGGTCAAGGCCGTAGACGGCGTGTCCTTCGACGTCCGTCGGGGTGAGACCCTGGGTCTGGTCGGGGAGTCCGGCTGCGGCAAGAGCACCATCGGCCGGGCGATGATCCGGCTGAGGGAGCCAACGGCCGGAACGGTCGCGTTCGATGGCGTGGACCTTGGGAGCCTCAGTTCCGATGCCCTGCGCAAGATGCGCAGGCGGATGCAGATCATCTTCCAGGACCCGTACGGATCGCTCGATCCACGGATGACCGTTGGCTCGACGGTCAGCGAGCCGATCGAGACGCACGGCCTGGCGGCCGGTCAGGCGAAGCGCGACCGCGTGGCGGAACTGTTGACGTTGGTCGGCCTCGACCCGGCGTATGTGAATCGCTACCCCCACGAGTTCTCCGGCGGGCAGCGGCAGCGCATCGGCGTCGCCCGAGCGCTCGCGGTCGAGCCCGAGTTCATCGTGTGCGACGAGCCGATCTCCGCCCTGGACGTGTCGATCCAGGCGCAGGTCCTGAACCTGCTCACGGACCTGCGGTCCCGGCTCGGGCTGACCTACCTGTTCGTCGCCCACGATCTGTCCGTCGTGAAGCACATCAGCGATCGCGTCGCGGTGATGTACCTGGGCAAGGTCGTCGAGATCGGTCCACCGGATCAGCTGTACGCGGCACCGGGTCACCCCTATACCCGTGCCCTGCTGTCCGCCGTCCCCGTGCCGGACCCGACGGCCGAGCGCAAGCGCAAGCGCGTGATCCTCCAGGGTGACGTGCCGAGTCCGGTCAACCCGCCGCCGGGCTGTCGGTTCCACACGCGCTGCTGGCTGTACGAGCGGCTGGGGCAGCCCGAGGAGTGCCGGACCGTCGATCCGCCGCTTGTCGCCATCTCCGGAGAGCACCAGGCAGCCTGTCACTTCGCCGAGGAATCGGTCAAGTCGGATGTCGGCGTCGCCCACATGGAGGAGCGATCCATCCGTCACGGAACGCCGACCAAGGCCCTGGAATCGCTCGCCGGCGACGCGGCCCGAGGGAACGGCAATCAGGGCGATCCGCTCCAGACTCCCGGTGGCGCGATGGAAGCGCTGGCGGCGTCGCTCGGTGCCCATCTGCCCTCGCCCGGCGCACCCGTCGCGGATCTCGGGGCGCCCGGTTCCAGTGCCGGCGTGCCGGGTCCCGATCCCGAGGCCCCGAACGTCGACCCCCAGCCTCCCGCGCCGGGGACTCGCCCGTCCTAGGCCGTCCCAGCGGCCCCGGAGGCAGCCGGGTGGATGCGGCGGTGATCAGCGGTCGTACCGGGCGCATCCGTCCGCAGGCGCGCCTGTGCCTCATGGCGCTGGTCCTGACGCTGGCAGCCGGTGCGGCGGCCTGCGGTGGCCCCGACTCGCCCACGCCCACGCCCGCGCCCGCGACGGCGCAGCCCTTCTCGACGCCCTCGGGGCAGCCTACGCCTACTGAACCGTCGGCGGCGATGC
>JAOUEG010000237.1 GCA_029858845.1 Chloroflexota bacterium
GATGGCATAGGTCCGCCAGCGGCCCCAGCCGACGATGGCACCGAGGAACCCGGCGGCCACGCCGCCGATCGCCGTCCAGGTCAGGAAGTCCGTGTACTCGTCGCGCGCCAGGACGAGGCGAGCGTCGTCCAATGACCAGGCCAATGACAGGCACAACAGCAGGACGAGGCCGAGCGACAGCCAGCCCTCGGGTGGGGCGAGCGGGATCCGCCGACCGGACGGAAGCACGACGCTCATCCTGCGAGGATCTCCCCGAGCGGCTTGCCCGGCGTGACGGTGAAGGACTTCAACTCGTACTCGGCCAGCGCGTGATGGAGCGCGCGCGCCCGCTTGGCCTCGGCGTCCGAGACAGGTCCATCAACGGGCCGCGACCCGCCGTGCCCGTCCGCCGATGCGACTGCAGCGGCCCGATCGTAGGCCGCGGCGTCCAGGGAGATGACGACGCAGGCGACCCCTCGAGCGCGAAGGGCGGCGAGCGGACGGACCCAGGCCGGCTCGAGCGAAGCCGTGATGATGACCGCCGTCATCCCACGTCGAAGGCGACCCACCGACCCCACCAGCGTCTCCACCAGCGGCGTCGATGAATCGGCCTCTACGGCGGCGAGGAGCTGCATGATCTTCTGGTGCTGACGGCCGCCGCGGTCGGCGGGCAGGTAGGCGGTCCGCGCGGCATTGATCGTCATCCCGACCGCGCGATTCTCTCCGAGCGCCTTGTCCGCGACGGCCGCTGCGGCCCGGATGGCGGCTTCGGTCGTGGACTCATCGCCGCGACCCGCCTGGATGCCGCGTTCCAGGTCCAGGATGATCCAGGCGTCGGCGGTCTGCTCGAGGTCGAATTCCTTGACCTGGATCTCACCATGGCGGGCGGTCGATCGCCAGTGGATGCGGTTCATGCTGTCGCCAGGTGCGTACGGCCGGACGGTCATCGCGAGCGGCGTCGTCTGAAGCGTCCGCTCCGGTAAGGCGTGACTACCTTCCAGGTTGGCCGACGGCAGACGCCACATCGGGATCGGCTCCAGCCGCGGGTACACGACGACGCTCACTCCCTGCCCGACCGTGGCCGCCGCCTCGAAGAACCCGAACGGATCGCCGGTGCGGATGTGCAGTGGCTCGATCCGGAAATGGCCACGCCGGGTCAAGGGAGCGCGGATCAGCCACGAACGCTCGCTGCGCGAACCGAGGCCGATGGCCCGCCCCGGCAGACCACCGGGCATCGTCGTCGGGTTGTGCGCCTCCAGCCAAGGTTTCGGGATGCGACTGCTATTGCGCAGTGTGTAGGTGACGCGGAGTCTGTCGCCCACGTGGCCGTGCAGCTGGCTCACTGCATATCCGGCCTCGAGATCGGACAGGCCCAGTCGCACCATCACGTACGACCCGCCGACCACGAGGATGGATAGGTAGAGCAGGTAGAAGAGGAAGGGCAGGCCGGTCGAGAACGCGGCGACCACCAGGATGGTGGCCACGGCCAGTGCCTGGAGTCGTCGGATCATCGCAGTAGTCCCGTCGTGTGGTGTCCGCGTCGGCGGAGCGACCCGAGCGTCAGGTCCCGGTCGCGGTGGTAGCAGCCGGCGTTGCCGGAGTCACCTCCCGGGGACCCCCACCCGTCGGACGGATCCCCTCGATCGGCGTCGCGTCCAGGATCTCGCGCACCACCTGGCCCGACTGCACATCGTGGATGGTCGAGCTGGTCTTGATGATCAGGCGATGGGCCAGGGCCGGCTCGGCGAGGGCCTTGATGTCGTCCGGGATGACGTAGTCGCGGCCGAGCAATCCTGCCAGGGCCTGCCCGGCCCGGTATAGCGCGATCGAGCCGCGCGGCGATGCGCCGAGATAGACGTCCGGGTGATGCCGGGTCGCATTCACGATCCGCACGATGTAGTCGGCGACCGTAGGATCGACGTAGATCTCCCTGACGGCACGCTGCAGGTCACGCAGGTCTTCCGCCGCCAGGACCTCGGCGAGCTCCTCGAGAGGGTGGGTCCGCTTCTGCTCATCGAGGATGACGATCTCCTCGATCGGCTGTGGGTACCCGAGTCGGATGCGCAGCATGAACCGGTCCAACTGGGCCTCCGGCAGCGCGAACGTGCCCTCGTACTCGATCGGGTTCTGGGTGGCGATGACCAAGAACGGGTCGGGCATCGGGTGCGTGACGCCGTCGATCGTGGCCTGACGCTCCTCCATGCATTCGAGGAGGCTCGACTGCGTCTTCGGCGTGGCACGGTTGATCTCGTCGGCCAGCACGACCTGGCTCATGATCGGTCCCGGGCGGAACTCGAACTCCTGCGTCTTCTGGTTGTAGATCGACAGTCCCGTGACATCGGACGGCAGCAGGTCCGGGGTGAACTGGATCCGTCGGAACGAGCAGCCGAGACTGCGGGCGATGGCCTTGGCAAGGACCGTCTTCCCGGTGCCCGGAACATCCTCGATGAGCAGGTGCCCTCGACAGAGCAGGGCGACCAGGGCGAGTCGGACCTCGTGATGCTTGCCGACGATGACTCGCTCGACGTTGGCGAGGACCTTGTCACCGGTTTCCTGGATCTTCGTCATCGGCCCCTCTCGCGGGTGCGGCCCGTGCAGACGCTTCGGTCGGGCGCCCTCGGCGCAGCCAGCCATGGCGACATCCCGAGGTGTCGGGAGATAGTACGTCGGATGTGCCTTTTTGGTTCCCCGAATGTCATCGGACCGGTCACGATGCTGACGTGACGGATGCGGCGACAGTCCACGGTTCGAGGCCCGAGTGGCTCGTGACCAACGGATTGGGCGGCTACGCCATGGGAACGGTCGGGGGAGAGCCG
Source organism: Chloroflexota bacterium (assembly GCA_029858845.1). Taxonomy (GTDB): domain Bacteria; phylum Chloroflexota; class Limnocylindria; order Limnocylindrales; family CSP1-4; genus SPCO01. The sequence continues at coordinate 2,796 of JAOUEG010000237.1, forward strand.
ACACGCTCCTACCACGGCCTGCTCATCGCGGCGCTGCATCCACCGGTCGAGCGGACGATGTTCGTGGTGGGGCTCGAGGAGACCGTCACGGTCGACAGCCGTGCGTCGCGACTGCCCGCTCCGACGGCATTCCGCCTGGAGGGCCGACGACCGGTGGCCACATTCGAGGTCGCCGACACGCGACTCGAACGGTGGATCTGGATGGCCCACGGCTCGAATACGACCTACGTTCGCTACGTTCTGACCCACGGCTCGAGCGACGGCGTGACCGTGGAGATCGTGCCGCTCGTGACCGAACGTGACCACCACGCCCTCCGACGTGAGGAGGACGGCATCCCGGCTGGCCCGCTTCGGATCCTGGCGCCGGACGGGCGGATCTCCTCCGAGCGCCGCTGGGTCCGTGACGTCCGGCTCGCCGAGGAGACGGCGCGCGGGGAGGCAGACGTACAGGATCTGTGGGCTCCCTTCCGCGTCGAGGCTCGTCTGCTGCCCGGCGTCCCGTTCACCTTGATCTTGACCGCCGAGGATGCCGACCCTGTACCGGCCGAAGAGGCCCTGGCGACCGAACGAGCGCGCGATCGGAGGTTGTTGGCGCTCGCCAGAGCGGAGGACCCGTCGTCGCTGAAGGCTCGCCTCACGCTAGCCGCCGACGCCTTTCTCGTCCGGCGGGACATCGACGGCGTGCCGGACGGCCGGAGTGTCATCGCCGGCTACCCCTGGTTCAACGATTGGGGTCGCGACACGATGATCGCGCTGCCGGGCCTGTGCCTTGAGACCGGCCGCATCACCGAGGCCGCCACGATCCTGCGGACGTTCGCCCGCTTCGAGCGCGACGGCCTGATCCCGAACGACTTCCCGGATGACCCGAAGCGTGAACCCGCCTACCACACCGTCGATGCATCGCTGTGGTTCGTGGAGGCCGTCGCCGCCTACCTGGCGACCACGGTCGATACCACGCTCCTCGATGAGGTGCGCCCTACCCTCCGATCCATCGTGG
>JAOUEG010000018.1 GCA_029858845.1 Chloroflexota bacterium
CCCGCCGCGAGCGCCTCCGCCAGGGTCGCCATGGCGCCCGGCTCGTTCTTCAGCTGGACGACGAACTGGTTGGCCATAGGGTCGAGTTCCTCCACAACGGCGGGATGCGGCGATTCTAGCCGGGTCCGCCTTGCCCGGGGACCTGCGCCGGCACGGGCGTCAGATGCTACGGTCGCGGACATGACCGGATCCGCACTCCCTCCAGCCGTACGAGCTGCGCTCGATGAACCGACGGCCGGCGAGCGGCTGCGCACCATGGGAGCGGGGATCGCCTTCTCGTCCCTCGCCTGGGGCGACCCGTTCGCGAGGCCGCTCCTGCTCCTGCACGGCGTGACGTCGTCGGCTGCCACGTGGTGGCGCCTGGGACCGGCCTTGGCGGCCACCGGCCGCCGGGTGATCGCCGTCGACCTGCCGGGGCACGGGCTGACCGGACAGTGGACCGGACACCACCGGTTCCGCGACAACGCCTCCGATGTCGCGGCCTTCGCGGCGGCGGCCGGGCTGGCACGAGCCGGCCTTCAGGTCATCGGCCACAGCTGGGGGGCCATGACGGCCGCTGCCCTGCCCGCGGCCGGACTCCTGCCGGAGACGATCGTGCTGCTCGACCCGCCCGCGGTGCCACTCAAGGCGTTCGAGGCGATGGCTGCAGATCCGGACTCGCGATCCTTCGACACGATCGACGAGGCGATCGTCGCCGTCAGGGCCCACAACCCGGCGTGGCAGGACGGCGACGTCAGGGCCAAGGCCGAGGCGCTGACGCAGCTCGACCCGGAGGCAGCACTGGCGGTCCTGCTCCGCAACGGCGACTGGGACGGCGGACTGGCCGACCTCGCCCACCCGGCCGCCATGGGGATCCCGCTCTGGGTCGTGCGCGGCGATCCGGCCGTCGGCGGCCTGCTGCCCGATGCGGCCCTGCCGGCATTCCTGGCCCGCGCCGGACGGGACCACGTCCTGACCATCCGTGGGGCGGCGCACTCGCCGCAGCGGATCCATCCGGTCGAGACGACCGCCGCTCTCCTGCGGGCCCTCGAGGGCTGGGCGGCCCGCGCCGGCTGATGGCCTAGACGTCGCCGCCGGATCGGACGGCGATGGCGCGGCGATAGGCCGCGACATAGGCCGGCGCCGGGCCCGTGGCCCAGTCGAAGTCCACGGCCATGCCCCGGTCCACGAGTCCGCGCCATGCCGAACCGCCCTGGGCCCGCAGCCGGAATGCCCGATCGCATGCCTCGACCAGGGCCTCGCTCGACGGCTCCTCGAACACGAAGCCCGTGCCGTCACCGGGATGGGAAGTCTCGTCCACGACCGTGTCCGCGAGGCCGCCCGTGCGACGGACGATCGGGGGCGTCCCGTAGCGAAGGGCGATCATCTGCCCCTGGCCGCAGGGTTCGTAGCGCGAGGGCATCGCGAACACGTCGGCGCCGGCGTAGATCCGCCGCGCCATCGCCCGATCGAAGATATCGACGAACGCGAGCCGGCCTGGCGATGCGTCGGCCAGGGCCCGGAACGGAACCGCCAGTGCAGGCTGACCCGAGCCCAGCACGATCAGACGTGCACCCCGATCGAGCAGGGCGGGCGCGGCGGCAGCCAGCAGGTCGAAACCCTTCTGCGGGACGAGCCGGGCGACCATGCCGACGACCGGTGCGTCGTCGGCGGGATCAAGGCCGCATCGGGCCAGCAGATCCGCCCGACAGACCGCCTTGCCCGACCGATCCCCAGACGAGTAGGTCGCCGCGATGGCCGGGTCCGTCGATGGGTCCCAGAGCGCCGTGTCCAGCCCATTGAGGATCCCGATGAACCGGTCACCGCGAGATCGGAGAAGGCCGTCCAGGCCCATCCCGAGCGCCGGCGTTCGTGCCTCGGCCGCGAACCCCGGCGACACCGTGTTGACGATCTCGGCTCCTTCGATGCCGGCGGCGAGGAGGTCGATGCCGTCGGGGTTCTGGCCGGGCGCCCCGTCGCCGACCCGCAGTCCCAGCTGCGGGAGCGCCCGGTTCGGCGTCCAGCCCCGGTAGGCGAGGTTGTGCACGGTCATCACGAACGCGAGGTCGCGCACAGCGGGATCGCCGCCGTACCGGAGAGCCCGGAACACAGCCGCCGAGCCGGCATGCCAATCGTGAAGATGCAGGACGTCCGGCGGACGATCGGCGGTCCGGACCGTCTCCAGGACCGCGCGGCAGAACAGTCCGAACCGCCAGGCGTTGTCGGCGTAGTCGCCCGCCGCATCGCCGTACAGGTGGACCCGATCGAAGGCCGCGGGATGGTCCACGAGGCGCAACCGGTAGCCGTCCCCGGCCACGTCGATCACGGTCAGCTCGGTCGTACCGGCAGGTGCGCGCGGATCCGGGACCCGCACGACAGCCTCGCCGAGCAGGGCGCCGGGCGATGGCGCCGGGATGGCCCGGTAGCGCGGAAGGAATACCTCCACCGGTCCATCGATCTCATCCAGGCGTCCGAGCGCGCGCGCCAGCGCATCCACGACATCGGCCAGGCCACCGGTCTTCGCCCACGGCTCGCACTCGGCGGCCACCATCGCCACGCGCAATCGCATCGGGGCATGGTAGCCGCCGCGTCAGGACTGGAACCGGGGACCGGGGACCCCGATCCGGCCGCGCTCGTCGGCCATTCGATGGCCGCCGAGCCTCTAAACCGGTTCACGCGCCGAAGGTGAACCGCTATCATCCCCGCCCATGGAACCCGTCCGCATCCCGTCCATCCCCGCAGCGGCCTTCCCGCTGCCCCCGCGCCTGGAGGGACTCCGGCGCCTCGCCTACAACCTGCACTGGGCCTGGCATCCGCGTACCCGGAACCTCTGGAGCCTGATCGATCGAGCAGCCTGGAACCGCTATCGCAACCCCGTGCCGGTCATCAGCGGTCCCACCGACTGGAGCCGCGTCCTCGACGACGAGAAGTTCCTGGCCGAGTACCAGGACACCCTGGCCGCCTTCGACGCCTATATGGCCAACGGCTCCGGCCACTGGTTCGAGCGCAAGCACGGTGATGCGCTCGGCGGACCGATCGCATACTTCTGCGCTGAATACGGCATCCACGAATCACTCGGCATCTACTCGGGCGGCCTCGGCGTCCTCGCCGGCGACCACATGAAGTCGGCCAGCGACATGGCGCTGCCGTTCGTGGGCGTGGGGCTCCTCTACCGCAAGGGCTACTTCCGACAGCAGATCGACGCCGACGGCCACCAGGAGCACGGCTACCCGGACTACGACCTCAACCGGCTGCCGCTGGCGCGCGTCCAGGACCGCAACGGCCTGCCGCTGAGCGTGACCGTGGAACTGCCCGGTCGCGATCTGACGGTCGCCGTCTGGCTGGCGCAGGTGGGTCGCGTTCCGGTGCTGCTGCTGGACACGGACGTCGCCGAGAACGCGGTCGAGGACCGGCCGATCACCCACATCCTGTACGTGCGCGGTCGCGAGATGCGGCTCCACCAGGAGCTGGTCCTCGGGATCGGGGGCGTTCGTGCCCTCCGCGAACTCGGGCTGGCGCCGGCTGTCTGGCATCTCAACGAGGGCCACTCGGCATTCCTGCTGGCGGAGCGGGCGCGGGAGTTCGTCGCGAGCGGCGCTTCGCTGGACACCGCTCTGGAGCAGGTCCGGCGCAACAGCGTCTTCACGATCCACACGCCGGTCGCAGCAGGCAATGAGCGCTTCGACTCCGACCTCGTCCGCCGGGTCGCCGGACCTCTGCTGGACCGGGGCGGCGTGCCCGTGGAACGCATCCTGGACCTTGGCCTCGGCGTGGACGGCGATCGGGGCCATTTCGACATGACGGCGTTCAGCCTGCGGTTGACGAACGGGGCCAACGCGGTCAGCCAGCTCCACTCCCACACGGCGAATGCCACCTGGCAAGGCGTCACCGATCACCCGATCCTCGGGATCACCAACGGAGTCCACGGCCCGAGCTGGGTGGGCACCCCGGTCCTGGAACTGCTCACCCGGGACCTCGGGGCGGACCTGGAGGCGATGGACGCCGGGCCCAGGCAGGACCCGTTCTGGGAACGACTCGGACGGATCCCTTCGAACGACCTGTGGGAGGCCCACCTCCGCCAGAAGCGCGAGCTGGCCCTGTTCGCCCACGGGCGGCTGCGCAATCAGCTGGCGCGCCACGGGGAGGCGCCGGCCGTCCTCGCCGAGATCGAGTCCGTCCTGGACCCCTCGATCATGACGATCGGCTTCGCTCGACGGTTTGCCACGTACAAGCGGTCGGGGTTGCTGTTCAGCGACATCGATCGACTGGCGCGCCTCGTCTGGGACGCCGATCGCCCGGTCCAGATCGTGTTCGCCGGCAAAGCCCACCCGGCCGACCGTCCAGGCCAGAAGGTCATCCAGGAGATCTTCCAGCGCTCACGCTCGCCCGAATTCCGGGGCCGAGTCTTCATCCTGGAGAACTACGACATCCGTGTCGGGCGCTTCCTGGTCCAGGGTGTGGATGTCTGGCTCAACAACCCGCGCCGCCCGCTGGAGGCATCGGGGACGTCCGGCATGAAGGCGGCCCAGAACGGGGTCCCGAACATCAGCATCCTGGACGGCTGGTGGGACGAGGGTTACACCGGTGACAACGGCTGGGCGATCGGCGGTCGCGAGACGGACCCGGACGACGAGGCCCAGGACTGGGCCGACGCCCAGAGCCTGTACGGGCTCCTCGAGACGGAATTGATCCCGGCCTGGTACGACCGGGACGCGTCGGGCATCCCCACCCGCTGGGTGGACGCGATGCGCCGATCGATGGCCACCACCCTGTGGCGCTTCTCCACGACACGGATGCTGCTCGAGTACATGGAGCAGCTGTACCTTCCTGCGGCCGGGTTCCAGGCAATCCGGGAGGCGGCGGAGCCCACGATCACGGAAGCCGGCTGATCCGGCGGTGGCACCGCGAATCTCGCTGGCGCTGGCCCTCCACAACCACCAGCCTGTCGGCAACTTCGGCTGGGTGTTCGCCGAGGTCTTCGAACGGGCCTATCTGCCGATGATCGAGGCGCTCGAACGCCATCCGATCGTCCGCCTGTCCCTCCACTACACGGGCCCGCTGCTCGGATGGATCAGGACCGAGCGGCCCGATGTGATCGAGCGACTGCGGGTCCTCGTGGACCGCGGGCAGGTCGAGATCCTCGGCGGCGGCTACTACGAACCCGTCCTCGCCTCGCTCCCGGAGCGCGACCGGATCGGCCAGCTCGTCCGCATGGGCGACGAGCTGGAGTCACTGTTCGGACATCGCCCGCAGGGTGCCTGGCTGGCCGAGCGGGTCTGGGAGCCGGACCTGCCGACCTCGTTGGTCGCGGCCGGCTATCGCTGGACCATCCTGGACGACGCCCACTTCCGGGCCGCGGCGATCCCCGAGGAGAACCTTTGGGGGCCGTACACGACCGAGGACCAGGGCCATCTCCTGCGGGTCTTCGGGACCGAGCAGGGTCTTCGCTACCGGATCCCGTTCCGCGATGTGGACGAGGTGATGGCCCACTTGCGCGAGCATGCCACCGAGGCCGGCGATCGCGTCGGCATGATGGGCGACGACGGCGAGAAGTTCGGCGCCTGGCCCACGACCTGGGAGCATTGCTGGGGCGACGGTGGCTGGGTCGAGCGGTTCTTCGTGGCGCTCGAGGTGCACGCCGATTGGCTGACCACCACCACCCCGTCGGCCTGGCTGGACCGGCACGCACCGATCGGCCGGGTCTACGTCCCGACGGGCTCGTACGCCGAGATGGGCGAATGGGCCCTGCCTCCCGACGAGAGCCTCGTCTTCACCGACGTGGTGCACCGGGCCCAGGAGGAGGGACGCCCGGAGGCGCGCTGGCTGCGCGGCGCGTTCTGGCGCAACTTCCAGGTGAAGTACCGCGAGGTCAACGACCTCCACAAGCAGATGCTGCGAACCTCGGCCGCCGTCGCCGCGATGCCCGCCGGACGGGCGCGCGACCTCGCCGTGGATCACCTCTACCAGGGCCAGTCCAACGACTGCTACTGGCACGGCATGTTCGGAGGGATCTACATCAGCCACATGCGGCTCGCGACACACGAGCACCTGATCGCCGCCGAGGACCTGGCCGAGCGAGCCCTCGGCACACAGCGCGCTGCCGAGCTGCTCGACCTCGACATGGACGGCGTGGACGAGGTCCGCCTCGCGACCGACGGTCAGGTCGTGACCATCGACCTGGACGAGGGCGGCGGCATCGGGAGTTGGGACATCCGCGCGGTCCGTCACGCCCTGACCGCGGTGATGCGGCGCCGGCCCGAGGCCTACCACGCCGTGCTGCGGGCCCAGGCCGACCGTGCCGACGCCCTCGCCGCGGCGGGAACCGCGCCGGACGGCGGGCCGGTGTCCATCCACGAGGCTTTCCGGGTCAAGGAACCCGGCCTGGCCGCCCGGCTCGTCTACGACACGTACGAGCGTCGTTCGGGGCTGGTCCGGGCACTCCCTTCCTCGGTCACCGCGGAGGACTGGGCCATGGCCCGGGCGCCCGATGTCGGGGACATGCTGGACGGACCGTTCGCGCTCGTCGACCTCGGGGCGGACCGCATCACCGCTCGCCGCGAGGCGACCATCGCCGGCGCCTCGGTGACCGTGACCAGGACGACCATCCTCGGCGGAGATCGGCGGTCACCAACGCTCGAGTCGCACCTGGTCCTGGACCATCGGGGCGGACCCGCGCTCGACCTGCGCCTGGGGGTCGAATGGTCGACGACGATGCTCGGTGGTGGCGGCAACCCGGCGGCCTGGTGGGAGGTCGCCGGCGATCGCCGTGGACACGACACGAGCGGCCAGGCCGCCGGGGTGACCGCACTCGCCCAGGGCAACGACCACATCGGCATCGCGCTGGCAACGTCCGTCGACCAGGCAGCGGACGCCTGGTGGGCCCCGATCGAGACCGTGTCGAACTCCGAGGATGGCTTCGAGCGCGTCTACCAGGGGAGCGGCCTGCTGCTCTCGTGGCCGCTCCACCTCGAACCGGGTGAGCGCTGGGAGCGGATCGTCCGCCACGTGGTGACGACGACACGCGATAGGGCTTCCGAGGAGGCGTGAGCCGGCCGCCGGCCGCCGGGATCCGATCGGCTCGGCGAGACGCGGGCGCACCGGGCAGCGAACCGGGCGATCCGGCTGACGGACCCGTCTCCCGACGTCCGCGCGCCTCGCGTGCGATGCTTGGCCGATGATCGCGCCCGCTCCGCCGTCCCGCGATTTCCACGTCCGGCGGACAGCGCGCGAGCGCTACGGCATCGATCCGGGGTGGATCGGCATCCGCGGCGACCTCGTCGTGACGGACGCCGCGGCGACCCGGCGCCTGGCTGCGAGGATGAACGCGGACCGCCCGGCGGGCGCCCCCGGGATCGTGGCCGGGGAGATCGGCGCCCTGGGGCTGCTGCACGAGATCGCGCACCTCCTCATCGACCGCTACGAGGCGACGCGTCGCCCGGGGGCCATGACATCCGCCCTGGCCGACGTGCGCGCGCGCCTGGGTCCGGAGGCCGATCGGCTGCTCGATCGATTCGCCGTCGAGTTCCCCGGCCGCGGGCCCGACCCTGAGCCCGCCGTGGAACGGCTCGAGGAGCTGCTGCTCATCAGGATCGCCAACGAGAACCCGGCGATCGGCCCGCTGCGCGAGCTGGTGGACGACAGGATCCTCGCCGATGGGACCCGCTACGCCGATGCCATCGCCGGCCTGGAGCTGTCCTTTGCCGGCGCCGATGAGCCGATTCCCGGCGGCGGGTCGCTGATCGAACTCATCCGCGCCCCCGCGCGCGCCGCTCCCACGTCGCTCATCGGCCAGCTGCGCTACGTCCGCGATCACTGGGCGGGCCTGCTCGGCGAGGACCTCGATGCACTCCTGCTGCGTCTCGACATCGCCATCGGCGTCCTGGCGGAGGAAGAGCGGGCCCTTCACATGCGCTTCGGCGGTGGCGGCGGAGGCACCGGCGAGGTCCACGCCCCGTCGTTGAGCGGCGCGGCCGAGGAGGCGGAGGCATTCTCGAGCGACTCCGCGTGGATGCCTCGGCTGGTGCTCATGGCGAAGAGCACGTATGTCTGGCTGGATCAGCTGTCGCGACGGTATGGGCGAGACATCCGGACGCTGGACGGCATCCCCGACGAGGAGCTGGACACGCTCGCCGGGTGGGGCGTGACCGGCCTCTGGCTGATCGGACTCTGGGAGCGTTCGGTCGCGTCGGAGCGGATCAAGCGGATGCGCGGCAACGCCGACGCGGTGGCTAGCGCCTACTCGCTCGACGATTACCGGATCGCCGGCGACCTCGGCGGCGAGGACGCCTACGCCAACCTGCGCGACCGGGCCTGGGCTCGCGGTATCCGCCTGGCCAGCGACATGGTCCCCAATCACATGGGCATCGACTCGCGCTGGGTGATCGAGCATCCCGAATGGTTCCTGTCCCTGCCCGAGTCGCCCTATCCCGCGTACCGATTCTCCGGCGCGGACCTGGCGCCGGACGACCGCGTGGGAGTCGTCCTGGAGGATCACTACTGGGACGATTCGGACGCGGCCGTCGTGTTCAAGCGATTCGACCGAGGCGGCGGCGAGGATCGCTACGTGTACCACGGCAACGACGGCACCAGCTTTCCCTGGAACGACACCGCTCAGCTCGATTTCCTCAATCCCGAGGTCCGCGAGCAGGTCATCCGGACCATCCTCGACGTGGCCCGTCGTTTCCCCGTGATCCGCTTCGACGCCGCGATGGTGCTTGCCAAGAAGCACGTCCAGCGCCTCTGGTGGCCGCTCCCCGGGGCGGGCGACGGCATCCCGTCGCGAGCCCAGTACGCGATGACGCAAGCCGAGTTCGATGCCCGGATGCCGGTCGAGTTCTGGCGCGAGGTCGTAGACCGTGTCGCGGCCGAGGTGCCGGGCACGCTGCTCCTCGCGGAGGCCTTCTGGATGCTGGAGGGTTACTTCGTCCGCACCCTCGGGATGCATCGCGTCTACAACAGCGCCTTCATGCACATGCTCCGCGATGAGAACGGCGCCGGCTATCGACGGCTGATCAAGGAGACCCTGGAGTTCGACCCGGAGATCCTCAAGCGCTACGTGAACTTCATGAACAACCCGGACGAGAAGACGGCGCTCGAGCAGTTCGGCAAGGGCGACAAGTACTTCGGCGTCGCCATGGTCATGGCCACGATGCCTGGCCTCCCGATGCTGGGTCATGGCCAGGTGGAGGGGTACAGTGAGAAGTACGGCATGGAGTACCGGCGCGCGACCCTCGACGAGCAGCCGGACCCATGGCTCGTGGAGCGCCATGAGCGTGAGCTGTTCCCGCTCTTCCACCGTCGCGCCTGGTTCGCCGAGGCGGAAGACTTCCTCCTGTACGACCTGACGACGGATGACGGCCGAGTGGACGAGGACGTGATCGCCTACTCCAACGGCTCGGGCCCGACGCGCTCGCTCGTGATCTACCACGATCGCTACGGCTCGACGGCCGGCACCATCCGCGACTCCGCTGCCTTCGTCCGGAAGAGCGCCTCCGGGGCCCGGCGGATGGTCCGGCGATCGCTGGCCGACGGGCTGGGCCTCCCCAACGATCCGTCGTGGTTCGTGGCGTTCCGCGACGCCCGCACCGGGCTCGAGCACCTCCGCAACTGTCGCGGTCTGTGGGAGCGTGGCCTCTGGCTGGAGCTGGACGCCTATCGCGGCCACGTGTTCTGGGAGTTTCGCGAGATCCATGACGGGTCTTCGGGGCAGTGGCAGCGCCTTGCGGAGCGCCTCGGTGGAGCGGGTGTCCCCTCACTCGAATCGGCCTTCCGGGACCTCCAGCTGGAGCCGGTGCACGCCCCGCTTCGCACCGTCTTCGACGGCGGGGGCGTCGCCGGCATCCTTGCCGGCACGGCCTCCGCCGACGACCTCCAGGCGGTCGAGGGGCGGTTCGCGGCATTCCTCGCGGGCGTCGCGGAGGCGACTGGCGTGAGCGTCGACCCAGCCGCCCCGGCAGCCCTGGCAGCGACCATCCGAGCGAGAGTCGAGGCCGCATTCGGCGCTCCCCTTCCCGACCTGTCATCGAGCGATCAGGCGGCACTGCTCGCGTGGCTGGCATTGTCTCGCATCGGCGCCCTTGCTCCGACCGGTGACGTCGCCGCCACGAGCTCCGCCTGGTTCGACGAGCTCCGACTCGGGCCGGTCCTGGCCGTGGGATTCCGTCGTGCGGGCCTGGACGAGCCGGCGGCATGGGCGGCAGCCGACCAGGTTCGGATCCTCCTTGCGCTGCCACGCCCGTCGGGGATCCGGGCCCGCGGCAAGGCCAGGGACGCCCGCCTCATCCAGCGCTGGGTTGATCGCCCCGCGGTCCGCGCCGCGATGGGCGTCAACACCTGGGAAGGGGTGGAGTGGCTTGACCGCGATCGGTTCGCGGCGCTCCTGCGCTGGGCGGTGGATCTCGACGCGATCGAGACCGGATCTCCCCCTGACGTCGCGCTCGTCGATCGCCTCGTGGATGCGGCGGCCCGTGGCGACTATCGTCTCGAACGGCTGACGGCGGCACCAACGCGAACAGCGCGCGCGCCGAGGCCCGCTGCCGACACCCCCATGAAGTCCAGCGACCGACGACGCCCGCCCGAAGGCAGCTGACGCTGGAGCTCGGGCCCGGCAAGGCCGCTTCGATCGTCCGTGCGGGGCTGGTCCGCCGGCCGATCCGCCGGACCAGCGAAGGTCAGCGGAACAGTGCCCGGCGCAGCAGCGAGGTGGGCGGGGCGCCGTGCGAGATCACCGCTTCGAGATGCTCCCGGTAGGTGAACCCAGGCGTCAGGCCGAGGCCTCCGGGCAGCGATCCGGGAACGATCGTCGAGCGGTCGGCGCCAGAGGCCTCGGCGGCACGACGGCGCGCCTCGAGCTCGATATCCCACATCTCCATCGATCCGACGAAGTAGGTCGAGAGCTGCGTGGATGACAGCCGCGCCCGGTCGTACTTCGCTCGCGCCTCGGCCTCCTCCTGGAAGCCGCCCGTCACCATCAGCGCCATGGCCTCGGGCTCGGTCATCCCCGCGGTGTGGATGCGCGTATCGATGATCGCGTTCGTGAGCGAGCGCAGGTAGAACTTCCAGTGCGTGAGCATGAGCGCCGGGTCATCCGCACCGTAGCCGGCGTCCATCATCACCTGGGTCACGTAGACGGCCCAGCCCTCGGCGAAGACGCCACTGCTGAAGATGGCGCGCGGCAGCGATGGCGAGCGGTTGGCGTACACGGCCTGCAGGTAATGACCGGGGACCGCCTCGTGGATCGTCAGGAGCCGCAGCATCCGGTCGTTGTCCTCACGCAGGTACGACTCGCGCCGCTCGGCTGACCAGTCATCGGGCATCGGCGTGACGGCGAAGAAGCTCGTCAGGCTCCGGTCCAGGGGCCCGGGTGCGATGAGCATCGCCCCACCCGTGGCCCGCAGGAAGACGGGGGTCCAGCGGATGTCCAGCGGCTCGTCGGCGAGCCCGATGATGTCGCGGTCACGACAGAAGGTTTCGATCCGGGCGTTCTCGGCGCGGCAGTAGTCGAGCACGTCGTCGGCCGCGGGGTGCTGTGCCGCGATCGCATCGAGCACGCCCCGAACCATGGCCTCGTCGTCGGCCGGGACGACCTCGTCCGGACGCCATGCCGGCCACAGGTCCCGTGCCAACCGAACCATCTCCCCGCGGACGGCGTCGAACTCGCGCTCGGCAGCGCGAAGGATCCGATCGGGGGTGAGGGTCTCCGAGCGCATCGTGTGGCGCATCTTCCGGGCGAACAGCTCGGGGCCCAGCCGGCCCTCGCCCGAGCTCGACGGCAGGACGACCGTGCGGAGATGGAGCTCGAAGGCGGCGATGGCCGCTCGGGCGGCCGCGGCGGCGGTGTCGAGGCGCGGTCGCAGGGCCTCGATGCGCGGATCCGCGCTCGTCGACCGCTCGGCCTCCCCGAGCGCGTCGCCGATCAGTTCCTCGATCCCGGCGAGCTGGGTCAGTGCCTTCTCGGTCTGGAAGCGCGCCACGGGTCGACCGTCATCCGATCCGACGAGCGACTCGCGCGCCCCGTCGAGGACCGTCGGGATCCCCTCCAGGCGCCCGGCGACGCTTTCGAGTCGATCTGCCAGCGGCGCGAACTCCCGCGCGATGAGATCGAAGATGCCGCCCCCGAGCAGGTAGATCCAGGCCAGCGGGTCCCAGCGCACCTCCTGGAGCTCCACTTCCTCGAATCGAAAGGCAGCCAGCTCCCCGAGCAGCAGGTCGCGGTCGATGGCTTCGTCCGGCTCGAGGTCGGCCGGGTCCAGGCCCTCGAAGTCGGCGGTCCAGCGATCGATGAAGGCGCGCCGACGCTCGCGCCCGGCCGGGCTCGCGTCCGGCCAGCGGGCATCGTGGCGATGATCACCGATGGCCGTCCCGGCGGTGGGATGGAGGGCCACGAACTCGTCGAGGAACGTGTCGAATGCGATGGTGAAGGCAGACATGGCCCCGAGTCTATCCGCCCCGCAGTGGGAGCGAGGGACGCCACCCCCGCCGCACCCGCTACCATCCGAGCCATGCCGACGCCAGCGCAGACGTGGGTCACTCCGGTCACGCTGACCGGGGAGCGCATCCGCCTGGAGCCCCTCAGCGGGGCGCACCTCGACGGTCTCGCGCGGGTCGCGTCCGACGCGTCCATCTGGCGCTGGACGATCGCGCGCCCGATCACCGATGCGGGGCTGCGCGAGTGGCTCGACCAGGCGATGGCCAACGCCGCGTCCGGGACCGAAGTGCCGTTCGCGACGGTCGACCTGGCGACCGGGCAGGCGATCGGGAGCAGCCGATTCATGACCATCGCTCCGGAGCACCGCCGGCTGGAGATCGGCTGGACCTGGCTCGGGGTCGCCTTCCAGCGCACCGGCGCCAACCGCGAGGCGAAGCTCCTGCAGCTGACCCACGCTTTCGAGCGCCTCGGGGCGGAACGAGTGGAATTCAAGACCCACGCCGGCAACCAGGCGTCGCGTGCGGCGCTGCTCGGCATCGGCGCCACCTTCGAGGGCGTCCTGCGCCACCACACGATCATGCCGGACGGCTCGAACCGCGATTCGGCCTTCTACGGGATCATCGCCCCCGAGTGGCCCGCCGTGCGGTCCCGACTCCAGCGTCGTCCGGCCTGATGGGCCGGATGATCGGTCCGATCGCCGCGACCGACTACCACGCCGGCGGGGAGCCCTTCCGCATCGTGACGGACGGCGCACCGCGATCGGGGGGATCGACGGTCCTCGAGCGGCGCCGCTGGATCGCCGAGCATGCCGATCACGTGCGGCGGATGCTGGTATACGAGCCCCGCGGCCATGCCGACATGTACGGGGGATTCGTGACGCCGCCGGATGACGAGGGCGCGGACCTCGGCGTCGTCTTCTTCCACAACGAGGGGTACTCCACGGCCTGTGGCCACGGAACCATCGCCCTCGTGACGTGGGCCATCGAGACCGGCCGCCTGCAGGTGGGATCGGGCGTCCGGGAGGTCGCCGTGACGGTCGACGTGCCGTCCGGGAGACTGGCCTGCACGGCGCGGGTCTCCAGCGGCGGGCGGGTGGAAGCCGTCCGGTTCCGGAACGTCCCGGCATACGTGCTCGCCACGGACGTCGGGGTGCGGTCGTCGCGTGGACCCCTATCGCTGGACATCGCGTTCGGCGGCGCGTTCTACGGGTCCATCGATGTCCGCACCCTCGGACTGCACGTGACGGCAGGGGCCCTGCCCGACCTGATCGCGCTCCAGCGCGAACTGCGGCCGGCCCTGGAAGGCGCCGTGGACGTGCGCCATCCGGACGTGCCGGATCTTCGCGGGATCTATGGGGTCATCTTCTGGGAGCCTGTCGAAGGGCTCCCCGACCGGGGTGGGGCGTCGCCGCACGAGGGTCCGGCCGCGGATCTGCGCCAGCGCAACGTGACGGTGTTCGCTGACGGTGAGGTCGATCGATCGCCGTGCGGGTCGGGAACCTCGGCGCGCCTGGCGATCATGCATGCGCGCGGCCAGATCGGCGTCGGGCAGACCCTGCGGCATCACTCGATCGTGGACTCCATCTTCGACGGCCGGGTCGTCGCCGAGACGACGACGGCCGGTGGCGAGGCCGTCGTCACCGAGGTGGAGGGCAGCGCCTTCCGGACCGGCGACCACGTCTTCACCCTGGACGAGCGCGACCCACTCGGGACCGGCTTCCTGCTCCGGTGACCGCTCCGGCCGACCTCCGCGGCCCGTGGCGCAGCAGTGCCCGACGCCGTGGACCGCTGCGAACGGCGACATCGAGCCCGCGAGGGGGCTATCCTCGCCCTGGGACCGTCATCCAGCGTGGGTAGGCCGGTCGTCTTGACCGCCGTCGGCGGCGAGATCGTCCATCGAACGGAGGACGTCGGATGAGCTTCATTCTCGGCACGATCGCGACGGCGATCACGTTCGCGGTCGTGTCCTACGTGCTGCCCCAGATCGACTACGGCGACGAGCTCTCGAACCTGCTCATCGTCGCGGTCATCGCCGGCGTCATCAACGGCCTCATCAAGCCGATCGTGCAGATCTTCTCGCTGCCGCTGACGATCCTCACGCTCGGCCTGTTCGGGTTCATCATCAATGCCGCCCTCCTCCTGCTCCTGGCCTTCGTCACGGACCTGGTCGGCCTGACCTTCACCGTCGGTGGGTTTCCTCCCGACCTCGGGCTGGAGGCCATCACCGCCGCGTTCATGGGCGGGATCGTGATCACCATCGTGGGCTCGATCGTCGGCCTGGTGGTCCCTGACTGACTCCGTCTTCGCGACGACCCGCCACGGGTCCAGCGTGCGTCCGGATCTGGCGGCCGCGCTACGGTCCGTCGCGGGCGGTCGTGGCACGCCCGCCTACGTCACGGACGGAGGCGCCCTCGCGGCGGCCTGCGCGGACATGCGGGCCGCATTCCCCGACCCGATCGTCCGCCAGTACTCGGTCAAGGCCAACGACACCCCGGCGGTGATCCGCGAGGTCAGCGCCCGCGGTTTCGGTGCGAACGTGGTCTCGCGCGGCGAGTGGGCCGCCGCCCGCCGGGCGGGCGTGCCGAACGCCCGGGTGAGCCTGGAGGGGGTCGGCAAGACCGCGGCGGACCTGCACGCCGCGGTCCGGGCCGCGAGAGACGGCGAACCGCTCCTGTGGGTGGCCCTCGAATCGGCCGACGAGGCGCTGGCCCTGCGGCGGTCGGCGGAGCGGGCGGGCGTCCGCGTGGACGTCCTCTACCGCCTCAACCCGGACGTCTCGCCGGAGACGCTGCCGGTCCTGGCCGTCGGGACCGGCGTGAGCAAGTTCGGCATGGACGAGACGGAGATCGCGCACGCGATCGAGGCCGGCGGCGGGCCGGGCGGCCCCCTGCGACCCCGAGGGATCCACCTCCACGTCGGCTCCCAGCTGGGTGCCGTGGACGCCTGGCGCGACGCTGCGCGCAAGGCCCTGGCGCTCGCCGCAC
>JAOUEG010000238.1 GCA_029858845.1 Chloroflexota bacterium
GATGTGCTCGGGATCGCGCCCAAGACCGCGAGCAGCCACATCGAGCACATCCTGGCCAAGCTGGGAGCATCGCGCCGGGCCGAGATCGCGACCTGGGCGAGCCACGTGGAGCGCAGCCCGGCCCTGCGCTGAGCTCCCGCCCGCGGTCCGCCGGCCGGACGACCCCAGGCCCGCGACCGACCCGCAACCGAGTCCGCTCGGGTCACGACGGTACAATCTGCGCGAACTCGAAACGATCCGACGCAGGCGGGCCGTCGATCCATGGCCCGTGCACCGATCCCCTGGAGGTTCCCCGCCCATGACCCAGTCCGCCGTCCCCGCCGCCGACCGTCCCCATCGGGCCGCGAAGCGCTACATCTACGCCTGGGGCGACGGAGCGGCCGAGGGCGATTCCTCGATGCGCGATCTGCTCGGCGGCAAGGGCGCCGGCCTTGCTGAGATGACCAAGGCCGGTCTACCGACGCCGCCCGGTTTCACCATCACGACCGAAGCCTGCAACGATTATTTCGAAGCCGGCAGGCAGCTGCCCGATGGCCTGTGGGACGACGTCCTGGAGGCGGTCAAGGAGGTCGAGGTCCGATCCGGCAAGGGCTTCGGTGACGCGGCCAACCCGCTTCTGGTGAGCGTCCGCTCGGGCGCCAAGTTCAGCATGCCCGGGATGATGGACACGGTCCTCAACCTGGGGCTCAACGAGGAGACCCTGGCCGGTCTCGTCGCACTGACGGAGAACGAGCGCTTCGGCTGGGATGCGTACCGCCGCTTCGTCGCGATGTTCGGACGGATCGTGATGGGCGTGGACGGCCGCAAGTTCGACGACCCGCTCGCGGCGGCCAAGAAAGCCCGCGGCGTGAAGGCCGACTCGGACCTCCCGGCCGAGGACCTCAGGGCGCTCGTGGACGTCTTCAAGGAGGTCGTCCGAGAGGCGACCGGACGCGAGTTCCCGACCGATCCGTACGAGCAGCTGGACCTCGCCATCAAGGCGGTCTTCGCCAGCTGGTTCGGGGAGCGAGCGAGCGAGTACCGCAAGTACAACAAGATCCCGCACGACCTCGGGACCGCGGTCAACATCGTGACGATGGTCTTCGGCAACATGGGCGACGATTCGGGCACCGGCGTGGCCTTCACCCGCAACACGTTCGACGGGACGAAGGAGCTCTACGGCGAGTACCTGACCAACGCCCAGGGTGAGGACGTCGTCGCCGGCATCCGCACGCCCAAGGACATCAGCCATCTCCAGGTGGACCTGCCCCAGGCGTACGAGGAGTTCCTGCGTATCGGCGAGCAGTTGGAGCGCCACTACCGCGACGTCCAGGACCTCGAGTTCACCATCGAGCGCGGTCGTCTCTGGATGCTCCAGACCCGCTCCGCCAAGCGAACCGCCGCGGCCGCCGTGAAGATCGCGGTGGATATGGAGGAGGAGGGCCTGATCTCCCGCGAGGAGGCGGTCAATCGCGTCGAGCCCTCCCAGGTGGACCAACTCCTGCGACCCCAGTTCGAGCTCGAAGCGCGCGGAGCGGCGGCGACCATCGCCAGCGGCCTCAATGCCTCGCCGGGCGCGGCCGTGGGCCGAGCCGTCTTCACCTACCGCGACGCGGTCGCCTGGGTCGAACGTGGCGAGCGGGTGATCCTCGTCCGCGAGGAGACCTCTCCGGACGATTTCCCGGGGATGGCCGTCGCCGAGGGGATCCTGACCGCCAAGGGCGGGGCGACCTCGCACGCCGCGATCGTCGCCCGGCAGATCGGCAAGCCGTGCGTCGCGGGCTCCGAGGAACTGCACGTGGACGCCGATGCCAAGCGGGCCCGTAGCGCGGTCACGGACCTTGAGATCCACGAGGGCGACTGGATCTCGCTGGATGGGTCCTCGGGCACGGTCCTGCAGGGGGAGCTGCCCACCGTCGAGGCCCGCTACGAGGACCAGACCGAACTGAAGACGATCCTGGCGTGGGCCGACGAGATCCGCCGGATGGGCGTCTGGACCAACGCGGACAAGCCGGAAGAGGCGGCCCAGGCCAGGAGCTACGGCGCGGAGGGGATCGGCCTCTGCCGCACCGAGCACATGTTCCGCGAGGGCGAGCGCCTGGAGATCGTCCGCGGCGCCATCCTCGTCGCCAACCAGGCCACCCGGGCCAAGGCCAAGGCCGCCGCCGGGAACCCGCTGGATGCCGATGAAACGGCCGCGATCGAGCGGTTCGACGCGGCGATGGCCAAGCTGGAGGTGCTCCAGCAGGGCGACTTCGAAGGCATCTTCCGGGCGATGGACGGCCTGCCGGTCGTCATCCGCCTGATCGACCCGCCACTGCACGAGTTCCTGCCCAACCGCGACGACCTGATCGAATCCGTGGTGCGCTACGAGGTCACGGGCACGGCCGAGGACGATCCGGACTTCAGCGAGGCCCGGGTCATGCTGGCCGCGGCAACCTCGATGCGCGAGCAGAATCCGATGCTCGGTCTGCGCGGCTGTCGCCTGGGGCTGATGATCCCGGACTTCGTGAAGATCCAGACGCGAGCGATCCTCAACGCCGAGATCGCGGTCAAGAAGTCGGGTGGCAACCCGATCGCCAAGATCATGATCCCGCTGGTGGGGCACGTGAACGAACTGGCCGCGACCCGCGCGCTCCTCGAGGCCGAGGCCCGAGCCATCGAGACCGCGGCCGGTGTCAGGGTCGAATACAAGTTCGGCACGATGATCGAGGTCCCGCGCGGGGCCCTGACCGCGGACGAGATCGCCAGAGAGGCCGATTTCTTCAGCTTCGGGACCAACGACCTGACGCAGATGGTCTTCGGTTTCAGCCGGGACGATGCCGAAGGCGGGTTCCTCCTCCGCTACGTGGAGGACAAGATCCTGCCGGTGAACCCGTTCCAGACTCTGGACGACGCCGTTGCGGGCCTGATGCGCACGGCCGTCGAGAAGGGCCGGGCCACCAAGCCGGATCTCGAGCTCGGCATCTGCGGTGAGCACGGCGGCGACCCCGAATCGATCGCCAAGTGCGAGCGCGTCGGGCTCGACTACGTCTCGTGCTCGCCGTTCCGGGTGCCCGTCGCCCGCCTCGCGGCCGCCCAGGCCACGCTGGCCAGCCCGACCGAGCGCGACCGCTAGTGAGGCGCTCATCCCGGGAGGGATGTAAGCTGCGGCGACGGGCGTATTCGGACGTCCTGCGGGTCCTTACTGAGCGCGCATGCCAGCGAACGTGATCGACGCCGTCCAATCGTGGCTTGCCGGCTTCGGCATCGTGCCGGCGGCCGGCCTCGCCATCGTGCTCCTCGTCGCGCCGACCGCCGCCTGGCTGATCTACCGTGGTCTCGCCCAGCCACGGAGCAGCCGGTACACCGAACGTCCCGGAGAACTCCTGTGGGTCTGCGCGGATTGCCGATCGGTCAATCGCGCGGGCGAGTCGCGCTGCTACGCCTGCGGGCTGGATGCGTCCGAGATCGTCGGCGACCTGGAGGTCTTCGACGGGCACGGCATCGTCGTCCTGCCGGGCGATGACGAGGAGCTGGCGGACGACGGGTATGCCGAGGACACCCCTGCCGATCCGGCCGGGGCTCCGGCGGCGCTGCCGATCGCGGCCGCAGCCACCGCGGCGGCTCCGCGCAACGACGCCGCTGCCACGACACCCACGCCGCAGCGATCCAGCCCAAGGGTCACGTCCGCCGGACGGTCCGCCTCGCGCACCTCGACCGGCGCCGCCCCGACCGCGAAGAGCGCCGCCGCGAAAGCGACACCCAAGAAGGCCTTGACAGCGAAGGCCTCGACAGCGAAG
>JAOUEG010000239.1 GCA_029858845.1 Chloroflexota bacterium
TGGCGCCGAGCATCGGGTCACCCCCGACCGGATCGAGGCCGGCACATTCGCGATCGCCGGGGCGGTCACCGGCGGGAAGATCACCCTGACCGGGGCGCCGTGCGAGCACCTCGGCGCGTTCGTCGAGGTCGTCGGACGGGCCGGCGTCGCGATCTCCTGCGGCACCGATACGATCGAGGTGGACGGCTCCGCGCTGTCCGAACGCGGGTTCCGTCCACTCGACGTCGTGACCGCTGCGTACCCGGGGCTGGCCACGGACCTCCAGCCGCCCGTGTCCGTCCTGCTCACCCAGGCCGACGGCACGTCTCACGTCCATGAGGCGATCTTCGAGGACCGCCTCGAGTGGCTGACCGAGCTGCGCCGGATGGGCGCGGACGTCGACATCGAGGACGGCCATCACGCGACGATCCGCGGCCGGACACCACTGCACGGTGCCGAGGTGGACATCAGCGATCTTCGCGCGGGAGCGTCCCTCATCCTCGCCGCGCTCGCCGCGGACGGCACGACCACGATCCACGGTGCACACCACGTTCACCGGGGCTATGAGAACATCGAGGGCAAGTTCCTGGGACTCGGTGCCAGGATCGCGCGCCTGGCAGAAGGGAACGACACGACCAACCCATGAAGATCGGCATCGACCTCGGCACCGCCAACGTCCTCGTCTACGTGAAGGGCAAGGGGATCGTGATCACCGAACCGTCCGTCGTCGCGGTCTCGGAGGACAACCGGATCGTCGCCGTGGGCGAGGAGGCGCGCGAGATGATCGGGCGCACCCCCGGCAACATCCAGGCGATCCGCCCCATGAAGGACGGCGTCATCGCGGACTACGTCATCACGGAGGCGATGCTCCGCTTCTTCATCGCCAAGGCCACCAAGGGCCGGATCGGGTTCAGCCGCCCCGAGGTGATGATCAGCGTGCCGGCCGGCGTGACGTCCGTGGAGAAGCGGGCCGTCCGCGACGCTGCGCTCAAGGCCGGCGCGAAGGAAGCCTTCCTCATCGAGGAGCCGCTGGCCGCCGCGATCGGCGCCAACGTCCCGATCAGCGGGCCCTCCGGGAACATGATCATCGACATCGGCGGCGGGACGTCCGAGATCGCGGTCATCGCCCTCGGCGGCATCGTCGTGTCGCACTCGCTGCGCGTCGGCGGCAACAAGTTCGACGATGCCATCGCGACCTACATCCGCAAGAAGTACAACCTGATGGTTGGCGAGCGCACGGCGGAAGAGGTCAAGATCCAGATCGGGACCGCCCTGCCACTCGAGCGTGAACTCACGATGGAGGTCCGTGGCCGCGACCTGATCGCCGGCCTGCCGCGCACCATCCCGATCACGTCTTCGGAGGTCATGGAGGCCATCGAGCAGCCGCTCCAGCAGCTCGTCGCCGCGGTCCGCTCCGTCCTGGAGCAGACCCCGCCGGAGCTGTCCTCCGACATCATCGACAAGGGGATGGTCATGTCCGGCGGCGGGGCGCTCCTGCGCAACGTGGACAAGTTGCTCACCCAGGTGACCGGCGTGCCGTGCCACGTGGCGGAGAACCCGCTTGACTGCGTCGCGCTCGGGACCGGACTAGCGCTCGAGCACTTCGACTTCTTCAAGAAGTCGCTCGTCCAGCAGATCTGATGGACCGGACCCTTGACGTGGGTCCTCTCGCCGGGCGGGACCCGGCTTCGTTGGCGGCGGCCCGGGCCAGGCTGCCCGACGGGCAGCCTGCGCACGTCGCATGCCGGCCCACGCGGCTCGCCGTCGAAGGGCTGGGATGACGGGTCGGGCTTTCATCGATCTGCACTGTCACACGTCGGCGTCGTTCGACTGCCTGACACGGCCGGCCGATGTGGCGCGGGTGGCCGCCGACCGCGGGTTGACCCACCTCATCGTCACGGATCACGACCGGATCGACGGGGCGCTCAGCGCGCGTGACGCCGCGCCGCCGGGCCTGACGATCATCATCGGTGAAGAGGTCAGGACCGCCGACGGCGACCTCATCTGCGCCTACCTCTCGTCCGCGATCGCGCCGGGCATGAGCGCCGCCGAGACGATCGCGGCCGCACGGGAGCAGGGGGGTCTCGTCGGGATCCCGCACCCGTTCGATCGCTTCCGCGGGTCCCTCGCCAAGCACGCCCGCCTCGATGCCCTGGCCCCGCTCGTGGACTGGGTCGAGGTCCACAATGCGCGCATCGTCGGCGGCGGGAACGACCTGGCTGCGGAATTCGCGCGGGACCATGGGCTGGCCGGCGTCGCGGTCTCCGATGCCCATTCGGCGCTGGAGGTCGGCGTCGCCTATACGGCTCTGGACGGCGATCCGTCCACGCCGGCGGGCCTGATCGCCGCCCTGGCCACGGCGGAGATCGTCCCCGGGCGAGCGAGCTACTTCGTCCGGCTGATCACCCCGGTGGCGAAGGGGATCCAGCGCCTGCGCGGCAACACCCGGATCCGCCCCGGAACACCCGCATGACGGATCCGCGCGAGGCAGGCGCCACACTCCCGGCAGGGGACGACCTGCGCGGTTCGGGGCGCCCCGAACAGGACCATCGGCCGATGGATGACGACCCCACGGAGCCCGTACCGTCCACGTCGATGGAGGCGACCCCGGCTCTCGACGCGCGCACGCGCGGTGGCGCAGGACCCATGGATGACCGCGCCTCGGGGCCGGCCGCCCGAACCGGCGACGGTGAGTCCGATGTCGGGCAGATGTCCCTGACCCGTCGCCTCCGTCAGCCGCGGACCATCATCTCGATCGCGATCCCGCTGTTCATCATCGCGGCCTTCGTCGCGATCAATGGCGAGCAGCTGCAGAAGGTGCCGGCGCTGATCCTTGCCGCGAATCCGGCCCTCGTCCTCGCCGCGTTCGTCATCTTCTACGCCGGGTTCCCGCTCCGTGGCCTGCGCTGGGCGAACCTGCTGCGCGGTACCGGGCTGCGGATCCCGACCAAGGATTCGACCGAGATCATCTTCCTGTCGTGGCTCGTCAACTGCGTGGTGCCGGCCAAGCTCGGGGACGTCTACCGTGCCTATCTGCTGAAGATCAACAGCACGGCGTCGCTGTCGCGGACCTTCGGGACCGTGTTCATCGAGCGCGTCCTGGACCTCTGTGCGATCGCACTCCTGGGCATCGCCGCCGGCTACTGGAGTTTCCGCGATGGCCTGCCGCCGGCCATCCAGGTCGTGTTCGCCATCGGTCTCGTCGTCGTGGCGATCCTCATCGTCGGCCTGTTCACGATGCGCAACTTCGGCCGACGGATCATCACCGCCTTACGGTTCCTTCCCCACGTGGTCCTGGAGTTGTACGACCGCTTCGAGCAGGGCGTCTTCGGCGCGATCGGGATGCGCCAGCTCCCGTTCCTCGCCGTCCTGACCGGCCTGATCTGGATGACCGAGAGCCTGCGGCTCTACTTCGTGGTCCAGGCGCTCGGGTTCCCCGATGTCTCGCTCGGACTCTCCGGGGCGGTCTTCGTCGCGCTGATCGGCTCCCTCCTCACGGCCGTGCCCCTCAGCCCTGCCGGACTCGGCATCGTCGAAGCCGGCGTGGTCGGCGTGCTCACCGTCGCCTACGGCGTCCCACTTCCCGAGGCGACCGCCATCGCGCTGCTAGACCGGGTCATCAGCGTGTTCTCGGTCATCGTGCTGGGATCGATCGCGTACATCGTCTCCAAGAAGCCCCGTGGCGAGGGCTGGATCCCCCAGCCGGACCAGATCGCCATCGCGTCGCCCACGTCCGCGCCGCTCTCCTCCTCGGGAGCCTGACGGACAGTCCGG
>JAOUEG010000240.1 GCA_029858845.1 Chloroflexota bacterium
CATCGTGGACGTGGGTTCCCGTGTCGCGGATGGCCAGCCGATCGCCGACTCCAGCTCCACCGAGATGGGCGAACTGGCACTCGGACGCAATGTCCTCGTCGCGTTCATGAGCTGGGAGGGCGGCAACTACGAGGACGCGATCGTGATCAGCGACCGCCTCGTTCGCGACGACCTCTTCACCAGCATCCACATCGAGAAGCACGAGATCGAATCGCGCGACACGAAGCTCGGGCCGGAGGAGATCACCCGGGACATCCCGAACGTCGGCGAGGAATCCCTCAAGGATCTGGATGAGGAAGGCATCGTCTATATCGGCGCCGAGGTCCGTCCGGGCGACATCCTCGTCGGCAAGATCACGCCGAAGGGCGAGACGGAGCTGACGGCGGAGGAGCGCCTGCTGCGGGCCATCTTCGGCGAGAAGGCCCGTGAGGTGAAGGACAGCTCCCTGCGCCTGCCGCACGGCGAGCGCGGCAAGGTCGTCGAGGTCCGCGAGTTCCGTCGTGAGCTCAATGACGACCTCCAGCCGGGCGTCAACCGCCTGGTTCGGGTGTCCGTCGCCCAGAAGCGCAAGATCTCGGTCGGCGACAAGATGGCCGGCCGCCACGGCAACAAGGGCGTCATCGCCAAGATCCTCCCGGCCGAGGACATGCCGTTCCTGCCGGACGGCACCCCGGTGGACATCCTCCTCAACCCGCTCGGCGTCCCGAGCCGGATGAACATCGGGCAGATCCTCGAAACGCACCTCGGCTGGGCGCTCCACGCCAAGGGCGAGAAGGCGGCCACGGCCGTCTTCGACGGCGCGACCGAGGGTGATATCCAGAAGGAGCTGCGCGAGGCCAAGCATCAGGTCTACGGCAAGGTCGAGTCGCTGCCGGAGTCCGGCAAGATCGATCTGCGTGACGGTCGGACCGGTGAGAAGTTCGACCGGCCGATCACCGTCGGGTACATCTACATGCTCAAGCTCCACCACCTCGTCGAGGACAAGATCCACGCTCGGTCCACCGGCCCGTACAGCCTCATCACCCAGCAGCCGCTGGGCGGCAAGGCGCAGTTCGGCGGCCAGCGCTTCGGGGAGATGGAGGTTTGGGCGCTCGAGGCCTACGGCGCCGCGAACATCCTCCAGGAGCTCCTCACGGTCAAGTCGGACGACGTCCTCGGGCGCGTCCAGACGTATGAAGCCATCGTCAAGGGCGAGGAGATCCAGCCGCCGCGGGTCCCCGAGTCGTTCAAGGTCCTCATCAAGGAGCTCCGCAGCCTCGGGCTGAACGCGGAGATCCTGGACCAGAACGAGGAAGAGATCCCGCTCGCTGAGGACGACGCGTCCGGCTACCTGCTCCCTGATCTCGGCGGCATCAATCTCGCCGGGTTCGAGGACTGATCCCCATCGCCATCCGCACTCGCACACCGTTCCCGCGGGGCCGGGTCCCGGCCGATCCATCCCCGCTCGCTCACGGTCCACATCGCGTCGTCGAGCCAGGCGTCGACGCGGAGGAGAACCATGCTCGAGGTCAATAACTTCAGCGCGATCCGCATCTCGCTTGCCAGCCCGGACCAGATCCGGGAGTGGTCCAAGGGCGAGGTCACGAAGCCCGAGACCATCAATTACCGGACGCTCAAGCCGGAGAAGGACGGGCTCTTCGACGAGCGGATCTTCGGTCCGACCAAGGACTGGGAGTGCTACTGCGGGAAGTACAAGCGGATCCGCTACAAGGGCATCATCTGCGACAAGTGCGGCGTCGAGGTCACGCGCAGCAAGGTTCGCCGCGAGCGGATGGGCCACATCCAGCTCGCCAGCCCGGTCAGCCACATCTGGTACTTCAAGGGGACGCCGAGTCGACTCGGCATCCTGCTCGACATCAGCCCGCGCAATCTGGAGCGCATCCTCTACTTCGCCCTCTACATCGTCACGCACGTTGACGAGGACGCTCGCAAGCGAGCGCTGGCGGCGATCGAGGAGGAGGCCGAGGGTCGCGGCGGCAAGGGCGGCGAGCGTCTCGCGGAGCTGGAAGAGGAGCTTCGCACCGATCTGGCCCGTCGTACGGATGAGTTCAACGTCGACCTGGCCTCGATCCGGGCCGACCTGGAGCAGCAGCGCGCGACGCAGACCGAGGAGATCGCCGCGGCAGCGCAGCTCACCGAGGCCGCGCTCGCGGAGCTCAAGTCCGGCGAGGCGCCGGACACCATCGCCTTCGCTCCCACGGGCGAAGTCATCGTGAGCGCCGGCGAGAAGTCCGGCAAGGAGGCCACGGCGCGATTGCGCAAGGTGGTGTCCGCATACAGCGAGCAGGTCAACGCTGACTTCAAGCAGCGCGAACTTGACGAGGCACGAGCCGTCGAACAGAAGATCGCCGACCTGGCCGCGGGTGTGCAGGAGGCGCTCCAGCACGAGCGAGCGGGTCTCGCCGAACAGGCTGCAGGCCTCAAGGACGAGTTGCGGAAGGTGCGCGACGAGCTCGAAGGGCTCAAGCCGATGCAGATCCTCGGGGAGCTGGAGTATCGCCAGCTCGAGGAGCGCTACGGCGCGGGCGCCAAGGGCGGTCGCGTGTTCGGCGCCGGCATGGGAGCCGAGGCCGTTCGCGAGATCATCAGCCGGATGGACCTCGAGGAGCTCGCGCGCTCCCTCCATGTCGAGGTCCGGACCAGCTCGGGTCAGCGACGCAAGAAGGCCATCAAGCGCCTGCGCCTGATCGAGGCGTTCCGTCGCAGCGGCACGCGCCCGGACTGGATGATCCTGTCGGTCCTGCCGGTCATCCCGCCGGACCTGCGTCCGATGGTGCAGCTGGACGGCGGTCGCTTCGCGACCTCCGACCTGAACGACCTGTATCGCCGAGTCATCAATCGTAACAATCGGCTCAAGCGGCTCCTCGAACTCGGGGCGCCCGAGATCATCATCCGCAACGAGAAGCGGATGCTCCAGGAGGCGTGTGACGCCCTCATCGACAACGGTCGGCGCGGCCGTGCCATCGCCGGGACCGGGAACCATCGCCTGAAGTCCCTGTCCGACATGCTCAAGGGCAAGCAGGGACGGTTCCGTCAGAACCTGCTCGGCAAGCGCGTCGACTACTCGGGTCGCTCGGTCATCGTCGTCGGTCCGGAGCTCAAGCTCCACCAGTGCGGCCTGCCCAAGAAGATGGCGCTGGAGCTGTTCAAGCCGTTCGTGATGCGGCAGCTGGTGGAGAAGGGTTTCGCCCACAACATCAAGAGCGCCAAGCGCATCGTCGAGCGCGTCCGCCCCGAGGTCTGGGACGTTCTCGAGGAGGTCATCAAGGACCACCCCGTCCTCCTGAACCGTGCCCCGACGCTGCACCGGCTGGGCATCCAGGCGTTCATGCCGGTCCTCGTCGAGGGTTCGGCGATCCAGATCCATCCGCTCGTCTGCACCGCGTTCAACGCCGACTTCGACGGCGACCAGATGGCGGTCCACGTGCCGCTGTCGACGGCCGCCCAGGACGAGGCCCGGACCATGATGCTGTCGACGGCCAACCTGCTCTCGCCGGCTGACGGGAGCCCGGTCGTCGCACCGACCCAGGACATGGTCCTGGGCTGCTACTACCTGACGATGGACGCAACCACGCCGTCCCGGTCCAAGAAGCCGGTTCGCACGTTCGCGACCGAGGACGAGGCGATCCTCGGCTACCAGCTTCGGGAGAAGACCGGGACCGACCTCCACGAGCTTGTCGACACGGAGGTCCAGACCTGGGATCCGGAGAGCGAATCGCTTCGCCCGGACCGCCGGCGGACGACCATCGG
>JAOUEG010000019.1 GCA_029858845.1 Chloroflexota bacterium
TGCTCACGTATCTCGGCTACCTGCGCGGCGGCGTCGACGCGGGGCGGATCGAGGCGCTCGCCGAACGGTTCGAGCTGGACCTCGAGCTCCGGATCGGGAGCATGTCGAAGGGCAATCGCCAGAAGGTCGCAGTCGTGCAGGCGTTCATGCACGAGCCCGAGTTGCTCATCCTCGATGAACCCACCGCCGGCCTCGATCCGCTCATGCAACAGCGATTCCTCGCCCTCGTCGGCGAGGCACGCGCAGCCGGCCAGACCGTCTTCATGTCGTCCCATGTGCTGAGCGAGGTCCAGCAGAGCGCCGACCGCGTGGGGATCATCCGGGACGGGATCCTCGTCGCGGTGGAGTCGGTCGAGACGCTTCGGCGCCGGGCAGTCCGACGGGTGGAGGTGCAGTTCGATGCCGCGGTCCCCTGGGCCGCGTTCGAGGGGCTACCCGACCTGATCGACCTCGAGCTTGACGGCGCGGTGCTGCGCTGCCGACTGGCCGGCCGGGCGGACGAGCTGGTCAAGGCCTTGGCGCGGTTCGGAGTCGCCAGCCTGACCGTCCGCGAACCCGATCTGGAGGAGTTGTTCTTCGCCTACTACCGGGGCGGTGCCGGCACCGATCAGCCCGAGGGGACCGGCGATGCTGCGTAGCGTCTTCGGCAAGACCCTGTGGGACGGACGACGGGCCATCATCGGCTGGATCATCGGGATCACGGCGGTCGGATGTCTGTACGCCGCGTTCTTCTCGATCGTGAACACGCCCGAGATGGCGGGCGCGATCAAGGCCTATCCGGAGGGCCTGCTCGACGCGATCGGTTTCACGGACATCAGCTCCGCCGCGGGATACGTCGGGTCGACCACCTTCGGCCTGCTCGGGCCCGCCCTTGTGCTGGTCTTCGCGGCCGCACTCGGAGGTGCCGCGATCGCGGGCGAGGAAGAGGCCGGCCGCCTCGACCTGACGCTTGCCCACCCGGTCACCCGCTGGGGCGTCGTCCTCCAGCGCTTCGCGGCGCTCATCGTCGCGATGGTCACGGCGGGCCTGGTCCTGGCCCTGGCGCTCATCGCGATGTCCGGTCCCGCGCAGCTCGACGATCTCGAGCCGGCAAATATCCTTGCGGCGTCCGCGCAGCTGGCCCTGCTGGGGGTCTTCTTCGGGGCCCTCGCGCTGGCGCTGGGGGCTGCGACCGGTCGCCGAAACCTGGCCAATGCGACCGTCGCGATCGTCGGCGTCGCGGGTTTCCTGGCCAACAACCTGGCCGCGAGCGTCAGCGGGCTCGAGTGGATCCAGGCTCTGTCGCCGTTCTACTACCAGGCCGGCGGCGCTCCGCTGCGGGACGGCCTGCAGGTCGCGGATTGCGCCGTCCTGACTGTCGCCAGTCTCGTGCTCGTGGCGCTGGGCGGGGTCGTGTTCGACCGACGCGACGTGGCGGTCTAGCGTTGCTGTCCGGACCACATCGATCGGAGCAGTCGAAGGCCATCGACGCCTACCTGGCGACCCTGCCGGACGACCGGCGCACCGCCCTGGAGACAATCCGGCGAACGGTCGGGACGGCGGCGCCGGGCGCCAACGAGGTCATCGCCTACCGCATGCCGTCGCTGCGGGTCAACGGGCGCCTGATCGTCTCCTATGACGCGTTCAAGCGGCACTACAGCCTGTTCCCGGCCAGTGCCGCGGTGGTCGAGGCCCTGGGCGATGAGCTTCGGCCGTACCTGGCGGGCAAGGGGACGATCCGGTTCCCCGCGGACCAGCCGCTGCCGCTTGAGCTCATCGCCCGGGTCGTCAGGATCCGCGTCGGCGAGTGCGAGCGGAGGGATGGCGGCTGACCCGGCGTCGGTCATCCGGGCGGTCGGCGCCCGACGTGGATGGTCACCATCCCGAGCGTCATCGGGGTCCAGTTGACGTCGACCAGTCCCGCTTCGCGCATGACCTCGGCCATCCGCTCAGGGCCCGGGTAGTTGCGGACGCTCTCGACGAGATAGCCGTAGGCGTCACCCTGGCCGGCAAGTCGCCCGATCCAGGGCACGATCCGCTCGAACCAGATCCGGGCGAGCCTTGCGATGAGATGGTTCGGCCGAGCGATCTCGAGGCAGACGACCCGCCCGCCCGGTCGGACCACGCGGCGCATCTCCGCGAATCCGAGACCATAGTCGGGCAGGTTGCGCATCCCGAAGGCGATCGTCGCCGCGTCAAACGCCGAATCGTCAGCCGGCAGCTCCATGGCATTGCCGACGACGAACTCCAGGCCGGCACGGTCCGCGTACGTGCGTCGGGCGCGCTGGATCATCCGAGGTGCCAGGTCCACGCCAAGCACCCGCCCGGATGACCCGACCTGATCCCTGAGCGAGGCAGCGACCTTCCCGGTCCCCGTCGCGACGTCGATCACGGAGTCACCGACCCCGACCCCGGCGGCCAGGACCGCCCGGCGACGCCAGCGCGGTTCCTGGAAGCCGCTGATGATCGCGTTCATGACGTCGTAGACGCCGGAGATGCGATCGAACATCGCGCCGACATCGGTCGGCGGGGCGGCATTGCCCTGATCGGTCGCCCGGCCGGACGGGGTGGAGGCTTGGCGCTGAGGGTCGGTCACGGGTGGGTCTCCAGGCTCGTGGTCCCGTCGAGTCGGGACAGGATGAGGCCGGCGATGGCGGACGGGTCGGTGATCGGGGCCGGATGTCGGAGCCCCGGCAGATGGATGCGCTCGGCCCTCGGTCCGACCCGGGCGGCCAACGCATCGGCGATGGGGGCGTAGAAGGGCTCACTGGCGTCGCCGGTCGCCAGCGTCACCGGGCAGATGATCCGTCCCAGACCGTCCGGTTCAAGGCCCTCCATCGCCGCATCGGCCAGCGCCCCGGTTCCCTCGCGACCGATGGCCCGGCGCTGGCGGGGGTGCAGCCGATCCCAGGCACCCGCGCCGGCGACGGCGTCGAGGAATGAGCGGGCGGCGGCCGTCGAGCCGCCCCTCGCAAAGGCGCCGGCAACATCCGCGGCGACGCTGGACATGGCGGCTCGAACCGGCTCGGCCGCAACGGCGAGGTAGGGTGGCTCCCACGCGATGACGGAGGCGATGCGATCGGGGTGGCGGGCGGCGGCCTCGAGTGCGACCACGCCGCCGAAACTGTGGCCGACGATGACCACGCGCTCGGCCCGGAGGTCGTCGAGTACGTCGACCACATCGGCCACGTGACGCGCCACGGGTACCGGCTCGGGGTTCGCCATCGGGCTGTCGCCGCTGCCGCGGCGGTCGACGAGGACGACCCGCGCCCGGGCCGCGAGCTGGCGGGCCAGCGCCACGAGCTGGCCCGAGGCGGACAGGGTGGCGTGGAGGAGGACGACCGTCACGCCGTCTGGATCCGCCGAAGCGGCCGCGAGCTCGCGGATGGCGACGGGCTGGCCATCGTCGACGATGATCGTCCTGTGCCTCGGTCCGAGGGCCGCAGGTTGGCCGGCGGCCCCGCTCTCCCGGACAAGGGCCATGACGTCAGCGCGGACCACCTTGCCCATCGCGTTCCGCGGCAGCTCCGGCACCCGCACGAAGCGCGTCGGCACCTTGTGGCGGGCCAGCCTGGCCCAGGCATGGGCTCGAAGATCGTCATCCGTGGGATCCGAGCCGGACTCCAGGACGACCACCGCGACCGGGGTCTGTCCCCACGTGGCATCGGGAACCCCGACGACCGCGACGTCCCGGACGTCGGGCAGCTCCCGCAGGGCGGCTTCGACCTCGGCCGGCACGACCTTCTCGCCGCCGGACACGATCACGTCGTCGCTGCGACCGATCACCGTGAGTCGACCATCGGCGTCGATCGTTCCGAGATCGCCGGTCTGCAGCCATCCGTCGCCGGTCGGTCGCGTGGCGGCGCTGCCCTGAGCGAGGTAGCCGGCGAAGACCATCGGTCCACGCACGGCGATGCGACCCTCGTCGATCCGGACCTCGACGCCCGGCAGCGGGCGGCCCGCGGATCCGGGATGCGCCGCGACCTCGGCCGTCGGCATGGCGACGACCCCGGACGCCGTCTCGGTCATGCCGTACGACGGGATCACCGGCCAGCCCGCCGCCAGCGCTCGCCGCAGTAGGGGCTCGGGGAGCGGTCCGCCCCCCAGGATCACGGCGGCCAGGCCGTCCGGCGCCCGGAACCGGCGATCTCGCGTCCCCCCGCCGGACGCGACGCCGTCGACATCCTGCCCCGCGATATCCAGGATCGCGGCCAGTTGGGTGGCGACCAGCGATAGATGGCTGGCGACGATGCCCAGCTCCCGGGCCGATTCGATCGCCTCGAGGAGTCCACGGGCCGAAAGGTCGGCCGGGATCGCGATCGGGCTGCCCGTGGCGGCCGCTCGGGAAACGACCCCGATCCCGGCGACATGGGCGAGCCCGAGCGACAGCAGCCAGCCGGAGGGCGGTGGCAGGAACGCGTTCCAGGCCGCTGCGCTGGCGGCGATCCGATCGAGCGGGAGGCGGGCCAGCCTGGATGCGCCGGTGGTCGCCGCGGTCGGGACGATGAGTTCCGGTAGCGAGGGGGAGCTCGGATCCGTCCGAGGGCCAGGTTCGGCCGCCGGGGTCGTGTCCGCCGCCTGGAGTCGTATCGTCGCGACCCCGCGGGGAGCCACGATCCCGGTCGCAGGATCGATGACGAGCGTGCTGCACGCCGCCCCGGCAAGGAGCGCCTCGACCTCGACCGGCGTGAGCCTCGGATGCACGAGAAGGGACGAGACGCCCGCTCTCGGGAGGCCGTGGAGCGCCACCACCCCGAGCAGGCTCCCGCTCACGGCCAGCCCGACCCGATCGCCCGGCCGAAGGCCCTGGGTTCTCGCCTCGTCGGCGATCGCTTCGGCGCTCCGATCCAGGTCGGACCACGTCAGGACCCGACCGGTGGCAACGTCCAGGATCGCGGGCGCGTCGGGGCGCCCCGCCGCATGTCGACGGGCCAGGTCGGGGAGCAGCGATGTCCCGCCGGACGCGCTCACCATGGGGCCCCGGCGTGATCGACGGCCCAGCGAGCCACGGCCCCCTCGTCGAGCCGGAGGCCGGGCTCGGGCACGGCAAGTCGACCCCGCTCGACCGCCAGGGGGGAGGTGAGCAGATCGCTGGCGAGCAGGTCGCCCGTGGCGAGACCGTGGGCGTACCCCCGGTCGGGCAGCGCCGCTGCGACGCGGGCCGCCGCCGCCAGCCCGATGCCCGTCTCCAGCAAGGTCGAGACGGTGACCCCCACGTCCGCTGCCAGCGCATCCCTGACGATGGCGGTTGCCGGACCCGGGCCCCCGACCCGCGCGGGCTTGACCACGAGCACGTCCACGGCGTCCGCGGCGATGAGTCGTCGCGCAGCCGTGAGGGAGGCGACGGATTCGTCGGCTGCGATCCGAACGCCCGAGGCGTGCCGGAGCGAGGCGAGTCTGGCTGGGTCACCGGGTGGGAGCGGCTGTTCCACGTAGGCCAGGCGCAGTCCGGCAAGCGCGGCCAGGCGCTCCAGCGCCGTCGCCTCGTCCCACGCGCCGTTGACGTCCAGTCGCAGGGCCACGTCCGGTCCGACCGCTTCCCGGATGGCCGCGATCCGCCGCATGAGATCCGCGGTGGAACGCTCCGAGCCGCCCTTGAGCTTGAGGCACCGGTATCCATGGTCGACCGCGACCTGGGCAGCAGCCCGGCTCGCGTCGTGGTCCTCCGTCCCGATCGTGGCGTTGAGGGTGACGACGGCGGCCGCCTCGACTCCGAGATCGACGAGCCCCAGATCGAGGGCGGCGCCCTCGATCGCGGCGCGGACCGCGCGCGCCGCACGGTCTCCGGTGCTCCCGGTCGGTTCCTCGCCCCCGTCGCTCGCGGCATCCTCCAAGGCCGGCGGTGGTGCCAGCCACTCCGCCAGCTCGCCATCGCTGCCGATCCGGTCCATCGCGTTGCCGATCGCCGAGGCCAGGCGGTCCGTGGCGCGGGCACTGTCGGCCGGCGCAAGGCTCGCCTCGCCAAAGCCCTCGTACCCGTCGCGATCGCGCAGGCGGACGATCCAGGCGTCCCGCTGCTGGAAGACACCCGCGGCGGATCGGAACGGCTGCCGGAACGGTATCCGGACGCGCACGGCCGATGCCTTGGCCACGACGATCGACTCGCGGTCGGCCGGCCCGGTCATCCGGCCGCCCCCGACGCGACACTCCTGCCGAGGGCCAGGCCCAGCGCGAAGAGGACGCCGTACACCAGTGACAGTCGGGCGGTGGCCTTGAGGACCGGGTTCAGCGAGCGTCGATCCACGTCCGGTCCCAGCGTGATGACTCGCTGCAGTGGTCGGATGGCGATGACGACAGACAGGAGGGGCAGCAGGACCGCCGGGCTGCCCTGCCCGGTGGCGGCCAGCGCGAGCGGGACGAGCGCCGCCGCGCCGAGGAGCGCGGCGTACTCGGCCTTCGCGAAGCCTTCCCCGAAGGTCACCGCCAGGGTCCGCTTGCCAGCCGCTCGGTCCGTGGGGATGTCGCGCAGGTTGTTGACGACGAGGATCGCCGTGATCAGCGAACCGACCGGGATCGCCGCCAGCCAGAACAGCGGTTCCAGGCGGAGCGCCTGCAGGTACGCGGTCCCGACCACGGCGACGAGGCCGAAGAACACGAACACGAAGACCTCGCCGAGGCCTCGATACCCGTAGGGCCAGGGACCGCCCGTGTAGGCCAGCGTCGCGACCATCGCGAGCGCCCCGACGACCAGCAGGGCGGGACCGCCGACGATGACGAGGTAGAGCCCCACCACGGCGGCCAGGGCGAGCACGACCGCGATCCCCGCCTCCAGCCGACGCGTCGTGAGGAGCCCGGCCGCCGCGACGCGCAGCGGACCCGTCCGATCGGCCGTGTCGGCTCCCCGGTGGAAGTCGGACAGATCGTTGGCGAGGTTGGCGGCGACCTGGAGGAGCAACGCGACGGCGAGACATGCCGCGGCCGTGTCAGGACGGAACGCGGATCCCGCGCCCATCGAGGCCCCGATGCCGACCAGGACCGGAGCGACGGCCGCCGGCAGGGTCGCCGGCCGGATCGCCAGCCACCAGGTCTGCAGGGCCGATGGGCGAGACCCGGCCTCGGCCGGCGCCGTCATGGCCGGCGCGGGAAGCGCGTGAAGTCCGGCCGCCGCTTGTCCAGGAAGGCCTGCGACCCCTCGTGTGCCTCATCCGTCGTGTAGTACAGGCCCGTGGCGTTCCCGGCGAACTCCTGGAGCCCGGCCAGGCCGTCCGTGGCGACGAGGAACGCCGACTTCAGGAAGCGGATCGCGGTCGGACTCATCTCGAGGATCTCGTCGGCCCAGGCGACGCCCTCGGCCTCCAGGTCAGCGAGCGGAACCACCTTGTTGACAAGGCCCATGGCGAGTGCCTCGGACGCGTCGTACTGCCGACACAGGAACCAGATCTCCTTGGCCTTCTTGTCGCCGACGAGTCGGGCCAGGAGTCCGATCCCGAAGCCCGCATCGAAGCTGCCGACCTTCGGACCCACCTGCCCGAAGATCGCGTTGTCGGATGCCAGGGACAGGTCACACACGATGTGGAGGACGTGTCCTCCGCCGATCGCGTAGCCGTTGACGAGCGCGATGACCGGGACCGGCAGCGACCGGATCTGACGCTGGAGGTCGAGCACGTTGAGACGGGCGATCCCGTCACTGCCGACGTAGCCGCCGGCGTGGCTCTTGTAGCGCTGGTCGCCGCCGGAGCAGAAGGCCTTGTCGCCCGCGCCGGTGAGCAGGACGCACCCGATGGTGGGGTCGTCGCGGACACGCGCGAAGGCGTCGATGAGCTCGGTTACGGTCTCCGGTCGGAAGGCGTTGTGGACCTCCGGGCGGTCGATCGTGATCCTGGCGATCCCCGATTCGGTGCGATCGAAGCGGATGTCCCCATATTCGGCGACGGTGGTCCAGGCAGTCATGCGGTACTCCATGCGGTGAGCTGATCGATGAGGAGATGGCGGAATCGGGCGGGGTCCTCGCGGTGTGGCGCGTGGCCGGTCTTCGGAAGCACGACGAGACCGGCGGACGGGATCCGCCCGGCGACATCGCGGGCGCGCCGGACCCCCACGGGGTCGAGGTCGCCGGCGACGACGAGGGCAGGACAGGCGATCGAGGCGAGCCGGTCATGGAGGGGCTCCATCGCCCCCTGTCCAGCCCCCCGCAGGGAGGCGGCCAGGCCGTCGCTCCGGTTGCGCAGCCGCGTCGCCCGGATGTCATCCCGGACCGCGGCCGGCAGGCGACGCTCGGCGGCGAACAGCGGACTCGCTTCCCAGCTCGCGACGAAAGCCTCGATGCCCTCGCCCTCGATCCTATCGGCCTGGGCGTCGTCGGCGGCACGCCGGGCCTGCCGCTCGTCCCGATCCGCGATCCCGGCCGACGGGCTTTCGAGGATCAGGCCGCTGACGACCCCCGGCGCGTCCATGGCCAGCCGGAGCACGATGCGCGCCCCCATCGAATAGCCGACGGCGACGGCCGGCGCGGTGCCCAGCCGGCGCAGGACCTCGGCGAGATCCGCGGCCTGCCGCTCGATGGCGTGGCAGGCGGGGTCGCGCGGCGCATCCGATCGACCGTGGCCCAGCAGGTCCACGACCACGGTGGTATGGCTCCGACGCAGTGCCGGCAGGAAGGCCGACCAGTCCGCGCCGCGACCGGTGAACCCGTGGACCAGCAGCACGGCCGTTCCGCGGCCGCCGGTCCGGACCTCGTATCGATTGCCCCTGACGAGGATCCGGCTCACGAGCTGACCCCGGGTGCGCCCGCCGCTTCCGGTCCGCCTCCTGATGACCGGGCGATCGCGGCCGCCGCCGCCGCTGCCGCCTGCCTGTGCAGCTCCACATTCCGCGGTCTGTCGGTCCGGAGCTCCAGCACGGTCAGGCCGGACTGTCGGATCGCGTCGCCCAGGGCCGCGGCGAGCGATCGCTCGTCCACCAGCCGATGGCGATGCCCGAGCCCTTCGACGATCGGTCCGAGCGCGATGCCGTGAGGCGTGCCGAACAGCTGTTCGTAGCGATCGGGCAGCCCGACCCCCGGAGCGATCGTGGCCGCTTGGGGCAGGAACGAGAAGATCCCGCCGCCGTCGTTGTTGATGACCACGACCGTGAGGGGGACGTCCGCGATCCGCGCGGTGACGAGGGCGCCGAGATCGTGCAGGAACGAGAGGTCTCCGAGCACGAGCACGACCGGGCCCCGGGCGACGGCTGCTGCGCCGAGCGCGGCGGACATCACCCCGTCGATGCCGTTCGCCCCCCGGTTCGCCTCGATCCTGATCGCCCGTTGCGTCGTTGGCAGCCAGCCATCGAGGTCGCGTACCGGCATGGAGCTACCGGCCCACACGACGGCATCGTCGCTGAGGATCTCGGGCAGGAGGGCAAAGGGGGCCCCCTCGAACGGCTCGTCGAGATCGGCCAGCCAGGCGCGCATGGTCCTGTCGGCAGCCGCCTCGGCCGCGAGCCAGTCGCCCGTCCACTTGCGGCGCTGTACCGCGATCTCGTCGTCGTCGCCAGGCGGGATACGAAGGACGAGGGCCCCTGCGAGGTCGGACGCGGTCGCGGCGCCGTCCGCATGGACGAATTCGGCCGGGAGAAGGGTCGCCTCGCGCCATCCCGCATCACCGTCGACGACGTAGAGGGCCGGTTGCGCATGCCTGAGCAGCTCGACCAGGGGCTTGGATGTCGGCATCGCCCCGAAGCGGATCACGAGGTCCGGCAGATGGCGATCGATCCACGGGCCAGGCCTCGCCAGCTGGTCGCCCCTGGCCAGGACATGCGACAGGTCGTGCGGCCCGGTCCGCATCCCGGACAGCGGGTCGGCGAGGATCGGGTAGCCGGTCGCGACGGCCAGTCCGGCGATCGCCTCCGCTGCCCCCGAGGTTTCCATCGGACCGGCGACGATCAACCCCCTCGGCGTGGCGGCGATGCGGTCTGCCATGCGGGCAAGATCGGCCCGCGACAGCCGACGCGGGCCTCGGGTCGCCTCGGAGAACGCGTGCCCACCTGCCGGATCTCCGCGGTCGGGACCCGGGAGCTCGGGCCAGGCGCCCAGCGTGCCCGTCGGCACGAGCGGTTCGCGGAACGGGGCATTGACATGGACCGGGCCGGCCGGGCTGCCAAGCGCCGTGGCGACGGCGCGACCGGCGACCGAGCGGACGTGGGCCAGGGTCTCGGGCGTATCGTCCGCCAGCGGCAACTCCGTGGACCACCGCACGTGGCTGCCGTACAGCCGGACCTGATCGATGGTCTGGGGTGCGCCACGATCACGCAATTCAGCGGGCCGGTCCGCGGTCACCACCACAAGCGGCACACGCGCGAGAGATGCCTCGACGACCGCCGGAGCGAAGTTCACCACGGCCGTGCCGGAGGTCGCCAGGAGGACGATCGGCCGCTCGCTGGTGCGCGCCATCCCGAGGGCGAAGAATCCGGCCGATCGTTCGTCGATGAGGACGCGTGTGTCCAGGCCATCGTGCGCGGCGAGCGCGAGTGCGAGGGGCGTGGACCGTGAACCCGGGCAGATCACGGCTTCGCGGACGCCCGCGCGCACGAGCTCCTCGACGAACGCGCGCACGAGGACCGAGAGGGCTTGGGCTGTCACGGCTCGTCTCCCGGGCGTCCGAGCGCGGATGCCACGGCCTTGAGCTTCATCCGTGACTCCTCCCATTCGCGGTCGGGATCGGAATCGGCGACGATCCCACAGCCCGCGAACAGGGTGGCCTGCGTGCGGTCGACGACCCCGCTCCTGAGCG
This sequence comes from Chloroflexota bacterium, assembly GCA_029858845.1. Taxonomy (GTDB): domain Bacteria; phylum Chloroflexota; class Limnocylindria; order Limnocylindrales; family CSP1-4; genus SPCO01. The sequence continues at coordinate 10,689 of JAOUEG010000019.1, forward strand.
CGACCATCAGCTCCCCGTCACCGTCGGGGCCGAGCCATCCGATCGGTCCTGCGTACCAGCCGCGCTCGAAGCCCTCGTATTCGTCGATCAGGGCCAGCGCGAGGTCGCGCGGTTCCCCGCCGACCGCCGGGGTCGGATGCAGCCGTTCGGCAAGGGCCAGCAGGCCCTTGCGCTCATGGACCGTACCCTCGATCTCGGTGATCAGGTGCTGGACGTGGCGAAGGGTCAGGACGCGGGGCTCCGCGGCGATCTCCAGTCGGCCGGAGATCGGGCCCAGTCGGTCGCGGAGCGCAGCCACGACGACGTCGTGCTCCTCGCGCTCCTTCTCCGACGCCAGCAGGGCAGCGGCGAGCTGGGCGTCCCCGGCTGGGTCCGCGCCGCGACCCGTGGAACCGGCGATGGCGACGGTCCGGAACTCGCGCCCATCCGTGCGGATGAGCCGCTCGGGCGTGGCCCCCAGGAACGTCCGCCCGGCGCGCCGGAAGGCGAAGACCGTGCTCTCCGGGGCGGCGGCCGCAAGCCGGCGCAGCGCGTTTTCGACGTCCAGATCCGCGGGCGAGGCGAGCACGACCCGCCGAGCCAGCACGACCTTGTCCAGCCGGCCGCGTCCGACCGCGCCGGCGAACAGCCCGACCGTCCGTCGCCACGACGTCTCGTCCGGCTGTTGATCCACGATGGACATCCGCTGGACGACCGGTCGCGCCACGAGGCCGCCGGGACCGGGCGTGAGCTCGCGGGCACGCGCAAGGAGCCGCTCGTGAGCTCGGCGGGCGTCGGCCTCCCGGGCCCTGGGTGTCATCGTGGTGATCCACGAGCCGCCACCGGTCCGGGCGAGGATCACCTCCGGCAGGACCAACGAGGCGGCGCCGAACGGCTCCCAGACATCGCCCGCGGGCGGCCGTCGACCGGTGAATCCGAGCGCCCCGAGAGCCACCGGCCCGACGCCACGCGGCAGGGATGGGTCATCCGGTCCAAGCGAGTCGGCGACCGCCTGCCAGGCGGCGTTGGCGCTGGCGAAACGAGATTCGCCCTCAGCCTCCACGGACCACGCGTGACCGATGCCGACCATGGCCAGATCCTCGGATGCGCGAAGCCAGAGGACCGCTTCGAGCCCGGCTTCCACCGCGGCCCAGTAGACGGCGATCGGATCGAACGGCTCGGCGGATCCGGTGGCGGCTGAGAGGTGCGTCGGCTGGATCGTCTCGACCACCCCCGCGGTCACTCCGGCACCCGGACGTGCCCCCAGGGCATCCACGGCGCTCATCGCGCTGCCTCCGGGAAGGCGCCGGGCGCCGTGGGCGAGGGGAGCCGCGCGATGCGCTCCTCGGCCACGCCGACGCTCCGCAGCAGCATCGCCCGCAGCGCCGGGTAGGCGTCCTCGAGTCGTTCGGGCTGGTCGGCCTGGAGCCATCGCCCGACGATCTCGTTGAGGGCCCCGAACCAGGCGATGCTGGTGACCCGCGTGTCGGTGGGCGGGATGACGCCATCGGCGATCGCCTGGTCCAGGTAGCCCTGGATGAGGATGGCGAACCGCTCGTGGAGTTCGTTGGCCTCCGCCTGGAAGACGCGACCCGCTCCGATCACGTCGAGGAACAGCAGGCGCGCCATCGTCCGATGGCCGGCGAAGGTCGCGAGGACGGTCCGGATGGCGATCTCGGCCTGGGCGATCGGATCGTCCTCTGCGGCGACGGCGCGCTCGACCTTGGCGACGAGCTTGTCCGCCGTGGTGCGCATCAGCTCGCGGAAGATCGATTCCTTGGTGGGGAAGTGGAAGTAGACCCCACCCTTCGAGGTCTCTGCGGCGGCGGCGATGTCGTCGACGGACGCATCCCGGTAGCCGCGACCCGCAAAGGTCGTGAAGGCGGCGTCGAGAATGCGCTCGCGCCGACTGCGACTCTGTTCCGTCTGATCCGGCCTGGTGCGCTTGGTCATCTGCCGCCTGGCTCCGAGAGGCTCGTGTGGATGCAACCGACCGACTGGTCGGTCGGTTGCCAAACGCTACACCATCCGGCGCCCAGGCTCACGGCAGGGCAGCGCCGACCAGCGCCGCCGCGTACGCCGCGGGTGCGGCGCAGCCTCACTCGGCCTGATGGTCGATGTGCCGATCGGCCCTGCCGGGCTCATCGTCGTTCCTCGGATTGCCGCCACCCCTCGCGGAACCGGTCCGGCACGGTATCGTCTCCGCGACCACCCGACGCCGCAGGTTCGCAACGATCCGGAGGCCCACGTGACCGACGCGCTCACGATCGTCTTCTTCCCCGAGGGGGCCTACGGGCCGACCAACAACTGTGCCGGGATCGGGGCCGTCCTCCGCGGCCGCGGCCATCGCGTCGTGTTCATCCTGGAGGAATCGTTCGCCGGCACCATGGAGGCCCGCGGCTTCGAGGAGCGTCTCATGCGCCTTGGCCCGCCGCCGGCGGAGCCGGAGGTGCCCGGCCAGTTCTGGATCGACTTCATCCGCGATACCGCGCCGGTCTTCCAGAAGAGCACCCTGGAGCAGCTGGGCGAGTTCATCGCTCCGACGTGGCAGGCCCTGATCGATGGGGCCAAGTACGTCGACCCGCGCCTCCGGGAGATCTTCGAGGATGTCGCGCCGGACGTGATCGTCGAGGACAACGTCGTCGCGTTCCCCGCCATCGCCGCGAGCGGTCGCCGGTGGGTCCGGATCGTGTCGTGCAACCCGATGGAGATGAAGGACCCGCTCCTCGCGCCGTTCTCCTCGGGATACGCGGCCGCCGACCGATCGGGATGGGCTGGGTTCCTCGACGAGGTCCGTCGAACCCACGGCGACATGTGGTCCGACTTCGACGCGTTCTGTCGAGAGCACGGGGACACCGGCCTCACCTACGGCCCGCTCGGACCGGAGTTCATCGGCGAATCGCCGTACCTGAACCTCTACTCGTATCCAGCGGAGGCCGACTACGAGCGGGCGCGGCCTCTGGCTCCCACGTGGCACCGCCTGGACTCCACGGTCCGTGCCGCGGACGCGACCTGGGACCTGCCGCTGGATCTGCGCGAACGTGACGGAGCGCTGATCTACCTGTCGCTCGGCTCGCTCGGTGCGGCCGATGTGGGGCTGATGCAGCGACTCGTAGACCTGCTGGCGACGACCGAGCATCGCGTGATCGTCAGCAAGGGGCCGCTCGCCGACCAGATCACCCTCCACGATAACCAGGTCGGGGAGGGCTTCCTGCCCCAGCCGGCCATCCTGCCGCAGGTCGACCTGGTGATCACCCACGGCGGCAACAACACGGTGACCGAGGCCTTCCACCACGGCAAGCCGATGATCGTGCTGCCGCTCTTCTGGGATCAGGTGGACAACGCCCAACGAGTGGACGAGACCGGCTTCGGCCGGCGCCTGTCCACCTATGGCTTCCGTGATGAGGAGCTCACCGATGCGATCGATGAGCTGCTCGCTGACACCGACTTGGCCCGCCGGCTCGCGGCGATGTCCGCCCGGATCAAGTCGTCATCCGGCACGGTCCGTGCTGCGGACCTCATCGAACGTGTCGGGTTGGCCTGAGCGCAAGTCGGTGGCGCCGCCGGCCAGCTCGGCCGGCGGGACATCGGACGAGGACTCGGCCAAGCTCGCGGCGACGGCCCGCGCAAGGCATGCGAACGGCGCGTCAAGTGCCCACGCGGCGGGACGCGCCGCCGTCGCGGGGCTAGGATGACGCCACGTCCCATCCGACCACGTCACGTTCAGGAGGCAACCCGTGACCGATACGCTCGAGCGAGTCAAGGCCTATCAGCAGTTCATCGGCGGCGAGTTCGTGGACGCGGCCGACGGGCGCACGGCCGAGGTGATCAACCCGGCCAACGACCAGCCGATCGCCGTGGTCCCGGCAAGCTCCGCAGAGGACGTGGATCGGGCGGTGAACGCGGCCGAGAAGGCGTTCGCGACCTGGAAGAAGACGACCCCGCAGGATCGCTCGCTGCTCCTGCTCAAGATCGCCGACGCACTCGAGGCCAAGGGCGACGAGATCGGCCGGCTCGAGAGCGCGAACGCCGGCAAGCCTGTGGGCGCCGCCATCGACGAGATGGCCGTGTGCGCCGACCTCTTCCGCTTCTTTGCCGGTGCCTCGCGGGTCATGGACGGCCTTGCCGCCAACGAGTTCGCGGCCGGTCATACCTCGATCATCCGCCGCGACCCGATCGGTGTCGTGGCCTCCATCGCGCCATGGAACTACCCGCTTTACATGGCCTCGTGGAAGCTTGGGCCGGCCCTGGCGACGGGTAACACGGCGGTGCTCAAGCCTTCGGCCCGGACGCCGCTCAGCGCGCTGGCATTCGCGCAGATCCTCGCCGACATCCTGCCACCCGGCGTGGTCAACGTCCTGTCCGGAGCCGGAAGCGAGATCGGCGATTCCCTGGTCGGCCATCCCAAGGTTCGGATGGTCTCGATCACCGGCGACACGGTGACCGGCAAGCGAGTCGCGAAGATCGCCGCGGACAGCGTGAAGCGACTCCACCTGGAACTCGGCGGCAAGGCGCCCATCATCGTCTTCGACGACGCGGACGTGGACCTCGCGGCCGAGACCCTTCGCATGGCCG
>JAOUEG010000241.1 GCA_029858845.1 Chloroflexota bacterium
TGAGATCCGGTCCATCGCGGCGTCGAAGGCTCGACCCGCGGCAGACCGCTCGAGTACGGCCGGTGACGACACCTCCAGCAACGGGTCGAAGATCACGCGCTCGAACGTCTCGGCTTGTTCGGCGCCGTCCAGCAACAGGTTCAGTTCCCAGTTGCGATAGAAGCTCAGGGCATCGAGGTTGCAGCCTCCCACGAGGACGCGATCGTCCGCGACCATGACCTTGGCGTGGGCCATCGTCGGATGGAACAGGACGGTCGCACCGGCTTCCTGGAGGCGCGGAACGTTGTGACGGAACGCCGCCGCGGGCATCGGCGGCGTGGGCTTGCCGGGCACGATGACCCTCACGGCGACCCCTCGTTCGGCGGCGCGGACGAGTCGGTCCAGGATCGGGCGCTCGGACACGTAGGGGTTGACCAGGTCGATCCGCCGCTCTGCCTGGTCGATGACCAGCTCGTAGGCCTCGCTGATCGGCACGTGCCCGGTCGCAGGGACGTTGACGAGGAGCGTCGCGGGGGCGACGCCCGGCCCTGAATCCGGTCCGTCGTCGGTCGGGAAGAGCCTTGAGATGGACCCGTCATCGACCTCGAGCGGGCCTTCCTGGTGGCGCCAGCTGGCGACGAAGAGCGCCTGCAACTGCCGCACCGCCGGGCCCTCGAAGCGGACCATCACGTCCGTGAACCGTTCGTCGTTGAAGTGGTCCTCGATCCCTGTTCCGCCGAGCCAGCCGATCCGGCCGTCGACGACCATGAACTTGCGATGGTCGAAGTGGAGGACATTCTCGCGGCGCCAGCCGAGCGAGGCGCCCGGGCCCATGACCCCGCGGACGTCGGGGTACATCGCGCGGTTCTGCACAACCTGGACGCCCCCGCCGGCCAGCTCTCGGAACAGGTCGCGGGAGCCGCCGCGCACCTCGGATCCAACGGCATCCACGGACAGTCGGACGGGGATCCCGTCCCCCGCCTTGGCCACAAGGAGATCCCGGAACTCGGTCGCGATGTCGCCCGGCTTGAAGCCGTAGATCACCAGGTTGATGGACGACTCCGCACCGCGGAGATCATCCAGCATGCGCGGGAAGTAGCGGGTCCCGTGCAACAAGGGTTCGATCGACCGGGCCGTGGACGGGCTGAAGGCGATCGCGACATCGCGCTTGTGGACGATGGGTGCTTGGGCCAGCCGCTCCGCAAAGGTCGCGGCCTGATCGGCTGGCAGCGCCACGGGCCCGGGCGGGAACGACGGGACCCGCCGGCCCGCGTTGCGGCGGGAGTTGGCGAGCGCGCTGCCCGCCGCCGCCGCGGCACCAAGACCGATGATCAAACGACTGCGCCTCATCCGTGACCTCCGGCGGCCGGGACGCCGCCATGTTCAATGTCGCCATGCGGAGCCGCCTGAATCGCCGGCTCCCTGCGTCCGGGCTCCGGGGATCCCTGACCGGATGAGTGTGCCTCATCCGGTCAGGGAGGGGCCCCACGGTGGCGCTCGGATGGCCGCTTCCTGGCGATGCTGCCTGCTTCCGGGTTCCTGCGTCGCGGCTGGCGACGCCAGCTCGGCCGATCGTTGAACGCGTGCCGAATCACCGCCGGGGTGGCGCACACCCATGACGAGTCGTCATGATGGGCATCGCCCCGATCCGGGGCCGATGGATCAGCGGGCGAGGGATCGCGAGTCGGGAGGGGCCATACGATGAGTCAACAGCCAGCTGGGGCGCAGGACGGAACCACGGCCTGGCACGCCCTGTCGACAGAGGAAGCCCTGCGGCGGCAAGACGTGGCCCCCGAGGTCGGCCTGTCCAACGCCCAGGCTGACGAACGTCGTGCCAGGTATGGCCCGAACAAGTTCGCCGACGCACCGGCGGAGCCCCGCTGGCAGGCGTTCGCGCGCCAGTACAAGGACCCGATGCAGATCGTCCTGCTTGCCGCCGGGGTCCTGAGCCTGTTCATCCCCAACCAGTTCGCGACGGGCGTCCTTCTCATCGGCCTCACCCTGCTCAATGCCGCGATGAGCCTCAATCAGGAGGGTAAGGCGTCCGCCAGCGTCGCGGCGCTCCAGAAGATGATGGTCGTCAAGGCCAAGGTGCGGCGTGACGGCGACCTGGTCGAGCTGGCGATGGACCAGCTCGTGCCGGGGGACGTCGTCAACATCGAAGCCGGCGATCTCGTTCCTGCCGACGGCCGTATCCTGTCCGCGGCCACGCTCGAGATCGATGAGTCCGCCCTGACCGGCGAGAGCCTTCCCGTCCCGAAGCAGACCGAGCCGGTGCCCGAGGATTCCGCCCTGGGCGACCGGGTGGATCTGGCATTCATGAACACGCAGGTGACCCGCGGCGCAGCGACGCTGCTCGTGACCGCCACGGGGATGTCCACCGAGGTCGGGCACATCAGCGGCATGCTCCAGGCCACCAAGGACGAGGTCACGCCGCTCACCCGCCAGCTGAGCCTTCTGACGAATCAGATCCTCGTGATCGCCGGTGTCGCCCTGCTGGCCTCGATCGGCATCGGACTGTGGCGGGACACGCCGTTCGACGAGCTGTTCCTGACGGCCATCGCCTTTTCGGTATCCGCCATCCCGACGGGACTGCCGGCGGTCGTGACCGCGGTCCTCTCGACGGGCACGCAGACCCTGGCCAAGGCCGGGGCGATCGTGAAGCGGCTGCGCTCCGTCGAGACGCTCGGATCGACGTCCGCGATCAACTCGGACAAGACTGGGACGCTCACGCTCAACCAGATGACGGCCACCCAGATGGCCGTCGTGGGCCGCCGCTACGCGATCTCCGGTGAGGGGTACTCGACGGTCGGTCAGATCACCCACGTGGCCGGGCAGCCGGAGGTGCCGCTCGATCAGCTGCTGCTGCCGATGGCGCTGTGCGCCGACGCCGAGGTCCGAGATGGCGCCCTCGTCGGCGATCCAACGGAAGGTGCCCTGGTCGTCCTCGCCGCCAAGGGCGGGGTCGATCCTGCCCTCACCCGCGAGCAGTACCCACGGGTGGCGACCCTGCCCTTCGACGCCGCGTACAAGATGATGGCCACGTTCCATCGCATGCAGGATGCCGCCGGCAACGACGTCGTCCGGGCCTACGTCAAGGGAGCGCCAGACCAGCTTCTTGCGCGGGCGGCCTCCGCCCATGGCCCGGACGGGACGGTGAAACCGGTCGACGAGATCCGCGACGCGTACATGGCGGAGAACGCTCGCTACGGCGAGCAGGGACTGCGGGTCATGGCCACCGCCCAGCGCGACTTCGACCCGGCCGCGTTCGATCCGGATGCCGACCTCCTCCCGCTCATCACGGATCTCCAGCTGCTGGCCATCGTCGGCATCGTGGATCCTCCGCGGCCCGAGGCCCGCGAGGCCATCGCGCAGGCGCACGATGCCGGCATCCAGGTCCGCATGATCACCGGCGACCATGCCGTCACGGCGCAGGCCATCGCGAGCCAGCTCGGCATCCGCGGACGGGCCATCTCGGGCGCCGAGTTCGCCGCGATGTCCGATGAGCAGGCCGTCCGCGAGATCGACGACATCGGCGTGATCGCCCGCGTCGCCCCGGAGCACAAAGTCCACCTTGTGGACATCCTGCGCCAGCGAGGCCACATCATCGCGATGACGGGCGACGGCGTGAACGACGCGCCCGCGCTCAAGCGCGCCGATATCGGGGTCGCGATGGGCATCACCGGGACCGAGGTCTCCAAGGAGGCTTCGGTCATGATCCTGACCGACGACAACTTCGCCACGATGGTCAAGGCCGT